>CAZXSG010000114.1:0-8779 GCA_964643185.1 uncultured Holophagales bacterium | reverse complement strand
CGGGGGGCCGAAGCGGTCGTTCGGAAGGCCGGGGTGCTTGCCCACCCTGTACGCGCCTGTGCTGTGACGGCTGGGCCGGCGCGCATCCGCAAGGCCACTGGGACTGCCGACGTGCTGATTCGGCACTTCCCCAGTCTCGATCGCGAGACGCTGCTGCGCCGCCTCAGCAATACCGAGCAGACCACGGTTTTCCTCCAGCGCGGCCTCACTGAAGCGCAACGCGATCGCGCCGTCGCGTCCGTACTCCTTCCGCACGAGCGGTGCCGGATTTCTTCTGCGCACCATTCCCGAGCGGCGGGGCCCCGAGCCGGTCGAGCCGGTCGAGCCCGCAGGCCCCGTGATCCAGGAGAGCGGCGGCGGAAAGAAGGCCCCCGCTCGCACGTACCAGGATCTCCTCAGGTCGGCGTTCGACGAGACCCTGTTCGAGTACCACCTCACCGCGCAGCTCGTCACCGTGATGGCCGACGGACTCGCGCGACCGATCGGCCCGGCGGGGCTCGTGTACTCGGCGAGTCCCTCGCCCGACGGCGCGTACCTCCTCGTGCAGACGGTCCACCGGCCGTTCTCCTATCTCGTCCCGGTGAACCGCTTTCCGTCGCGCACGGAGGTTCTCTCGCTGCCCGAGGGCCGCTCCGTGGCCGTGGTGGCCGACCTGCCGCTCGCCGAGGACGTGCCGTCCGACTTCGACGCTCAGCGCCGCGGGCGCAGGCAGATCGGGTGGCGCCAGGACGCGCCGTCGATGCTCCACGTCGTGGAGGCCGAGGACGACGGCGATCCCAGAAAGACCGCCGAGTTTCGCGACCGCGTGTCGCTCCTTTCGGCGCCGTTCACGGGCCAGCCCACGACTCTGATCCGGTTGGCCGGCCGGTTCTCCGAGATCGCCTACGGTGACGATGGTCTCGCGCTCGTGACCGAAGGCTGGTGGAAGACGCGCAGGACCCGCACCTGGCGCGTCGCCCCGGGAAGGCCCGCCGAGAAGGTCCGGCTGCTCTTCGACCGCAGCTCGGAAGATCGCTACGCGGATCCCGGTGACCCGCTCATGGAGCGCACCGCGACGGGAGCGAGCGTGCTGAAGCGGACGCCCGACGGGCGAGGTCTCTACCTCGTGGGCACCGGTGCCTCGGCCGAAGGCGACCGGCCGTTCCTCGACGTTCTTCCCGTGGATGGCAGCAAAACGACCCGCCTGTTCCGCTCCGAGGCGCCGCGCTACGAGGTCCCTGTCGACGTGCTCGACGGCGGGAAGCTCCTCCTGCGCCGCGAGTCACCCACGGAGCCGCCCGATCTCTGGGTGAAGGATCTCTCAGGCAAGGGCCTGCGCCGGCTCACGACGACGGAGCATCCCGTGCCCGCGTTCAAGAGCGTGAAGAAGGAGCTCCTCAAGTACACGCGCAAGGACGGCGTCCAGCTCACAGCCACTCTTTACACGCCGCCCGGCTGGGACCCTTCGAAAGGGCCGCTGCCCGTGCTCATGTGGGCCTACCCGCAGGAGTTCAAGAGCGCGAGCGCCGCGGGCCAGGTGCAGGACTCCCCGTACCGCTTCGTGCGTCCTTCCGTGGGCGGCCCGCTGCCGTTCCTCGCGCGGGGCTGGGCCGTCCTCGACGATCCTTCCTTCCCCATCGTGGGCGAGGGCAAGGCCGAGCCGAACGACACGTACGTGGAGCAGCTCGTCTCGAGCGCCGAGGCCGCCGTCGAGGAGATGGTGAAGCGCGGCGTGGGCGACCGCGACCGCATGGCGATCGGCGGGCACTCGTACGGCGCGTTCACCACGGCGAACGCGCTCGCGCACACCAACCTCTTCCGCGCCGGCATCGCGCGGAGCGGCGCGTACAACCGCACGCTCACGCCGTTCGGCTTCCAGTCGGAGGAGCGCACGTTCTGGGAGGCGCCCGAGACGTACATGAAGGTCTCGCCGTTCACGCAGGCCGCCAAGGTCGACGAGCCGATTCTCATGATCCACGGGCAGGACGACAACAGCGCCGGCACGTTCCCCATCCAGTCGGAGCGCTTTTTCGCGGCGCTCAAGGGCCTGGGGAAGAACGCGCGGCTCGTGATGCTGCCGTACGAGTCGCACGGGTACCGGGGCCGCGAGTCGGTGCTCCACACGCTCTGGGAGATGGACACCTGGCTCGAGACGTACGTGAAGAACGCGCCGCCGCGCACCCTCCCGGCGGCTCCGCCCCGCTCGTAGCGGATGAGCCTCCCGCCCCCGCCGCCCGATCTCGTCCTGGCCAACGAGCTTTGTGACCCCGCCGGGCTTCCCGAGGGGGCTCGCCTCGCGGGCCTGAAGAGGCTCTTGCTGCGGGCTCTTTCGGTGTACACACGCGGTCAGGTTTCGTGGAACGGGGCCGTGGTGCGGGTGCTCAACGCGCTCGAGGCGCGGGTGTCGCGCCTCGCCGAGGAGGCCCGGGAGCAGGCCCTCGTGGCCGAAGAGCGGCTCACGAAGACCGCTGGAGCTCTCGAGGAGAGGGCCACCCGTCTCGAGGCGGCCCACGCGTCCGCAACGGAGGCGTTCGCCGGGCGCATGGAGGCACTCACCGGGCGCTCAGAGGCCCTCGCGGCCCGAGCCGCGGACCTCGACGGGCTCGCCCTTGGTCTGGCCGCGCGCATCACTGAGGCCGAACGGGAGGAGCCCACGGTGAGGCGCCTGCTCGAATGGTCGACGGTGCCGATGACGCTGGTGGCGGATCCACCGTTCGTTGAGGGGGACCTCGAGGAGGCCAGAGCCCTCGTGGCCGAGGTCGCGCGCGAGGTGGGCGGGGGGCCGTTCACGACGTACTTCAGCGTGTCGGAGGAGCGCTACGCGCACACGTTCGCGGCCGCGCGGGCGGTGCTCCCGAAGGGTGCCCGCCTCCTCGACGTGGGGAACGCGCCGGGTCACTGTGCGATCGGTCTCGTGCGGCTCGGCCACAGTGTGAAGGGCTTGAACCTCAGCCCGAGCTGGCTCTCCACCTATCCCTCCGAGGCCTGGGCGCGCGCGTTCGACGCGGTGAGCCACGACGTGGAGAAGAGTCCGCTGCCGTTCGGGGAGGCGACGTTCGACGGCGTCGTCTTCACCGAGGTGCTCGAGCACATCGCGACGCGGGATCCCGTGTGGGTCCTCTCGGAGCTGCGGCGCGTGCTGAAGCCGGGCGGGGTCGTGCTCTTCTCGACGCCCAACGTGTGCAACCTCTCCAACGTGGTCGCCCTCCTGCGCGGCCGGAACATCTTCTGGAAGCGCGAGGAGTTCTACGGCAGCGTGGACCGTCACATCCGTGAGTTCACCGTGGACGCGGTCGCGGAGGTCTTCGCGGCCGCGGGCTTCAAGCGCCGGGCGCTCTGGGGCATGAACGACCATGCCAACTGGCGCGACGGCGGCAACGAGTTCGCCTACTCCTTCGTCGCGCGCTACGGCGACGCGCACCCGCTGACGCGGAACACGATCATGGCCGTCTACGCGAAACCGCTCCACCAGGCGCTGCAACCTTGAGGCTCCGCCGCCGTTAGAGGGAGGAGCAGCTCAGGCGGAGGTTGTATGGCCCTCACTCTCACGGTCAATGGCGTGGCGAGGCGCGTCGATGCGGACCCTGCCACGCCGCTTCTCTGGATCCTGCGCGACGCACTGGGGCTTTGTGGCACGAAATACGGATGCGGTAACGGCATCTGTGGAGCGTGCACGGTGCATCTGGACGGCGAGGCCTACCGGTCCTGCCAGGTTCAGGTGTCGGACGTCGGGAAGAAGCGCGTCACCACGATCGAGGGCCTCTCGCCCGACGGCTCGCACCCGTGCCAGCGCGCGTGGCTCGAGGAAGACGTTTCCCAGTGCGGCTACTGTCAGCCCGGGATGCTCATGGCGACGGCCGCGCTGCTTCGCGAGAAGCCGCGACCCGCCGAGGCCGACGTGAACCGCGTGCTGGCCGATCACGTGTGCCGCTGCGGCACGTACCAACGCATCCGAGCGGCCGTCGCAAGGGCCGTCGACGCCACGGCGACGCCGAAGGCGGGATCATGAGCAGCGCGCGCACGACGGTCTCTCGTCGGACGTTCCTCGCTGCGGGATCGCTATCGGGTCTCGTCCTCGCGCTGAACCCGTTGCGCGTCCTCACGGCCGAGGAAGCCGTGGGCGCGCTCGCGCCGTCCCCGTTCCTCACCATCGGCAGCGACGACGTCATCACCATCGTCGTGGGGCGCTCGGAGATGGGCCAGGGCGTGAGAACGGCGCTCCCGATGCTCATCGCCGAGGAGCTCGGCGTACCGCTCTCGGGCGTGAAGCTCGTTCAGGCCTCGCCGAGCAAGGTCTTCAAGAGCCTCGGAACGGGTGGCAGCGGCAGCGTGGAAGGCGGCTGGACGACCCTCCGGGACGCCGGGGCCGCCGCGCGCGAGATGCTCGTCTCGGCCGCGGCCTCGCGCTGGGGCGTGCCGCGCGCCGAGTGCACGGCCGACGGCGGCACGGTGCGGCACGAGCCCTCGCGGCGCTCGACGAGCTACGGCAGCCTGGCCGCGGCCGCGTCGAAGCTCCCGGTGCCCACGAACCCGCCCTGGCGCGAAGAGCGTCGCCTCATCGGGAAGCGCGTGGCCCGCGTGGACGGCCCCGCCATCGTCACGGGCAAGGCCGTCTACGGCCTCGACGCGCGGCCCGCCGGCGCGCGCGTCGCCGTGATCGCCCGTCCCCCCGTCCCGGGCGGCCAGGTGCCCCGCCGGAAAGACGCGAAAGCGGAGGCCGGGAAGGGCGGGCGTTGCATCGCGCAAATCCCCCCGGGGGTTCCCGTGGGGGCGGACCGCGGCGACGCGGCCATGGAAGGTTGCGAAGCTCTCGACGTCACATTCGACGACGGGCCGAACGGCTCACTCGATACCGCCGCTCTGTGGAAGATGCTCGAGGACGGCTTCGGCAAGGCGCGCAACACACGGAAGGAAGGCGATGCCGACGCGGCGATGGCTTCAGCCGAGGTGGGCCGCACGCTGAAGGCCGAGTACCGGTATCCGTTCCAGGCCCACGCGACGCTCGAGCCCATGAACTGTGCGGCGGACGCGCGCGGAGGACGCTGCGTGCTGTGGTGTCCCACGCAGGCGCCCAACCGCGTGCAGGCCGATGTCGCCAAGGCCCTCGGAATCTCCGAAGAGGCCGTCACCGTGAACGTCACGCTGATGGGCGGCGGCTTCGGACGGGGCCTCGGGAGCGACTCCGCCGTCGAGGCGGCTCAGCTCTCGAAGGCCATCGACGCGGCCGTGCAGGTGGTGTACACGCGCGCCGACGACTTCGCCGAGGACTACGTCCACCCGGCCTCGATCGACCGCCTGTCGGCGGCGCTCGACGAGCACGGCCTGCCGGTCGCGTGGAGCCATACGATGTCCGAGCTCCACCTCACGATGTTCGGAGACCTCGACCTCGAGGACAAGGACACGTGGGAGGGGAGCCCGTGGGGCGGCTACGACACGCCGTATCGCGTGCCCAACCTGAAGGTCGACTACTTCCCGGTGGCCTCACCCTTGCGAACAGGCGCCTGGCGCGCCGTCACGTACCCGCCGGGCGTTTTCGCGCGCGAGTGCTTTCTCGACGAGCTCGCGCACCTCGGAGGCTGGGATCCTCTGAAGTACCGCCTCGCGCTCCTCGACGGGCCCGACGCGCGGGTGGGGCGCATGATCCTCGAGCGTGGGCGGCTCCGGAACGTCGTGGCGCTGGCCGCTCAGAAGGCGGGCTGGGGCACGCCCCTCCCGAAGGGGCAGGGCCGCGGCCTCGCGTGCAACATCTACCACGGACGCACGGCCGTCGCGCAGGTTGCCGAAGTCGAGGTCTCGCCGGCCGGGGACGTGAGGGTGAAGCGCGTCGTCTGTGCCGTGGACTGTGGCGAGGTCGTGAACCTCTGGGGCCTCGAGGCTCAGTTCGAGGGCGGCGTCGTGTGGGGGCTGACGCACGCGGCGAACAGCGAGGTCACGTACGCGAAGGGGCGGATCCAGCAGAAGACGTTGGGCGACTTTCCCGTGCTCCGCATCGACGAGATGCCGAAGGTCGAGGTGCACGTCGTGCCCAGCTCGAGGCGCCCCTCGGGCATCGGCGAGCAGCCGGTGCCGCCCGTCGCGCCCGCGGTCGCGAATGCGATCTTCGCGGCGACCGGCAAGCGCATCCGGGCGCTGCCGTTCCGCAAGGTGTAGCCGCCAGCTCAGCGTCTTTGCCGTTGCGTTCCGTTACACGGCGGACATCGGGATGAAAGCCGGGGGCGTCAGTCTCGCCCCCGATGAACCGCTGGCTTTTCGGATCTGCAGTCCTCGTGGTCGCGGGCGCCGGGCTCGCATTCGCTCTGAACCGCTCGCCGGGCGGCGCGGAGCCCGTTGCCGAAACCGCCCGCGCCTCGCGACGCGATCTCGGGTCCACCGTGAAGGCGACCGGTGTGGTGCGGCCCCGCGTGGGCGCCGAGGTGCGCGTCGGATCGCGAGCGTCGGGTGTCGTGGAGCGGCTCCTCGTGCGGGTGGGGGAGCCCGTGCGAAAGGGGCAGCTCCTCGCCGAGCTCTCCGCGAGCGAGCTCTCCGCGCGGAGGGACCAGGCCGCCGCGGCGCTCGCGTCCGCGGAGGCGTCCCGCCGGTTCTCCGAGGCGGACCTCGCGAGGAAGAGGCGTCTCGCCGCGGAGGGGCTCCTCGCGGCCAGCGACCTCGACCTCGCTGTGCGTGGATTCGCGGCGGCCGACGCCCAGGTCGCCGAGGCGCGCGCCGGTCTCGCCTCGGCCGAGACGCAGCTCGGCTACGTGCGCATCCACGCGCCCATCGACGGCGTGGTCGTGTCGATCTCGACGCAGGAAGGCGAGACCGTCGCCGCCAGCTTCGCGGCGCCCACGTTCGTCACGCTCCTCGACCTCGAGCGGCTCGAGGTGCGGGCCTACGTGGACGAGACCGACGTGGGCCGCATCGCGCCGGGGCAGAGCGCCGTGTTCCTCGTCGATACGTATCCGGGCCGTGAGATCGAGGGGCGCGTGGAGTCGGTCGATCCGGGCGCCGAGATTCGCGACAACGTCGTGAACTACGTGACGGTCGTGCGGTTCGAGAGGCCGAAAGACCTCGTCCTCAGACCCGAGATGACGGCCACCGTGCGCATCGCGCTCGAGGCCCGAGAGAACGTGCTCACGGTGCCGCGGCGCGCCGTGCGACGCGAGGGCGGCCGGCCCTTCGTCTGGCTGGCTTCGGGGGAGCGCCGCTTCGTGACCACAGGCGCCAGTGACGACACGACCTGGGAGATCCGGAGCGGCCTTCGCGACGGCGACGAGGTGCTGCTCCAGGACCCGAAGAAGGCGGAAGGGGAGAACGCACGATGATCGCGCTCGAAGGCGTCACGAAAACGTATACGCGGCCCGGCGGGGAATCGGTCGAGGCGCTGCGGGGCGTTTCGCTGTCGATAAACCGCGGCGAGATGGTGGCCATCCTCGGGACGTCCGGCTCGGGGAAGTCCACGCTGCTCTCGGTGCTCGGTCTCCTGGACGTACCCACGGGAGGCCGCTATCTCCTCGACGACGAGGACGTCTCATCCCTCGCGGGCGACGCGCAGGCCCGGCTCCGCAATGCGCGGATCGGCTTCGTGTTCCAGGCGTTCCACCTCCTGCCGCGGACGAGCGCGCTCCAGAACGTCGAGCTGCCGCTCCTGTATTCCGAGAGGTCCTCGCTCGACGGCCTCGCGCAGAAGGCGCTCGAGTCGGTGGGGCTCGCCGATCGCATGAAGCACACGCCCGAGGAGCTCTCGGGCGGCCAGCAGCAGCGCGTCGCCATCGCCCGCGCGCTCGTGAACGAGCCCGACCTGCTGCTCGCCGACGAGCCCACGGGGAATCTCGATTCGCGCACGGCGGGGGAGATCCTCGACCTCCTGGCGACGCTCAACGGTGCGGGGCGCACGGTCCTCCTCGTGACGCACGACGCGGCGCTCGCGGCCCGCTGCAAGCGCGTGGTGCGGATCGAGGACGGGCGCATCGCCTCGGACGAGGTGAATCCGTGAGGGCGCGGCGGGCCCTCGCGAGCAGCCTTCGCGCGATGGGCCGCTTCCGGCTCCGGACGCTCGCGATGGCGGCCGGCAGCTTCGTAGGAATCACGGCGCTCACCGTCGTCGTCTCGGCGGGCGGAGCCGCCGAGCGCCGAATCCTGGCGACGGTGCGCCAGCTCTTCGGGGAGTCTTCGATCCTCGTGATGGCCGGTGGGGCGCCCCTCATGAGCGGCCCGCGCGGCGAGGCGGCGCGGCTCACGCTCGACGACGCCGAGGCGCTGGCCCGCGAGGCTCCGGGCATCGAGGCCTGGGACCCGCAGCAGGTGCTCCCGGGCGCACCCGTGAAGCGCGGAGACGCCACCGCCACAGCGCGCGTCCTGGGAGCGTCCGAACGCGCGCCGCTCGTGTGGAGCCGCGGTGTGACGCAGGGCGCGTTCTTCGACGCCGCGGCCGTCGCGCAATCGGCGCGCGTCGCGGTGATCGGCGAGACCGTCGCGCGGCAGCTCTTCGGCAACGTCGTGAGCCACGCGGGCCAGCTCTGGGTCGCGGGGGGCGGATTCACACGCCACGAGCCCTTCCGGAGCTACGGCGACGTCTGGTGCTCCGAGGAGTTGCGCCGCCGCACGACAGGAGGCTGTCCTGTCGTGGCTGTCTCGGCAACGGTCACCCCCTGGCCGCGGCGACAATCTCTACCGAGGTCTTGGGCGGCTGGCGTTGTAGTCCGCAACCGACTCGGCTTTCGTATCGAGCCGGATGCCGTCTGTGCAGCGTCCTTGCCCGCGCCTACTGGCCGATGCCGAGCTGCCTCGCCAATTGCCGGACCGAAGGCAGCCGGGTGCCCTC
>CAZXSG010000113.1:0-8784 GCA_964643185.1 uncultured Holophagales bacterium | reverse complement strand
CGTGCTGACGGGGGCAAAGGGACCGTTCAAGGGTCGGAACTACGGCACGCATTTCTTGTTCCAGGGGCACGAGAGCGGCCCGACGGACGACAAGGGCGTCAAGCGCGGCGGCCTCACTCGTATCAACCTCGACGCGCCGCCAAATCATCGGGTTACGCGGATGGCCGACGCCGATGTCGCCGGCAAGCCGCTGCCGCTCATCGACGGCTCCGCCTGGGACCCCTTCGCCAAGGTGATTCTCCTCACCTCCGAAACCGGCCCGGAGGGCGTTCGGCGGGCCCGCCCCCGTCGCACGGGCCGGATTCCGCCTGCGCTACTCCACACCCCTCACCCGCCTCGGCACGCCGCTCGACGTCACCGCGCAGGGGCTGCGGTTCGAGGGCTACTTCCCCATGGACGACGCGACCGACGCGTTCGGCCGCCGCCTCGAGGCCGGAGTCCCGTGACGTCGCGGCGAAGACCCGTCCGCCCGCTCGGCAGGGGAGCGCCGTTCCTTCGCGCGATCGAGAGCCTGGACGACAAGTGGGAAGCCTCGCGGCATCCCTTCAACGTGCCGGCGTTCTCGCGAGGGATCGAATTGAAGTTCCGCACCCCGGTGACGTTCTTCGTGGGCGAGAACGGAGCGGGGAAGTCCACGCTCCTCGAGGCCGTCGCGGAGTGCTGCGGCTTCAACCCGGAAGGCGGAAACCGCGATCATCACTACGCCGCGTTCGCGGAGCGGTCTGCCCTGGCCCAGGCGCTGCGACTGTCGTGGCTGCCCAAGGTCACGGAGGGGTTCTTCCTCAGGGCCGAGAGCTTCTACAACTTCGCGACGTACATCTCGTCCGTTTCGACCATGAGGGCCTACGGCGGAAAGTCCCTGCACGAACAGTCGCACGGGGAGTCGTTCCTCGCGCTCTTCAAGCACCGATTCGAGCAGGGCATCTACATTCTCGACGAGCCCGAGGCCGCGCTCTCGCCGCAGCGGCAGCTCTCGTTCCTGAGGATCCTCCACGACCTCACGGTGCCGGGTCACGCACAGTTCCTCATCTCGACGCACTCGCCGATCCTCCTCGCGTTTCCCGGCGCGACGCTCCTGAGTCTCGACGGCGACGCCCTTCGCGAGGTCGCGTACACCGACACCGACCACTACAAGCTGACGCGCGACTTTCTGAACGCGCCCGACAGGTTTTTCAAGCACCTGTTCGCGGAGCCTGGGGAAGATTCGTAGGCTCGATTCAATAGTGCGGGAGGTGCGGGCGCAGGTATCCGTACAGCCAGGTACCGGCGAGCGCGCTGAGAACGGCGACCACATACACGCTCAGCCCCGCGCTCGCGAGCGCGAACATCGGCCCGGGACAGGCCCCGCAAAGGGCCCAGCCCACTCCGAACAGGGCGCCCCCGATCGCGTACCGGTAGCCCCAGCCCAGCTCCTTCGGCGGCACGACGATGGGATCGCTTGTCAAGGTCTTCACGGAAGAGCGCCGGAGGAGCCAGATGGAGGGCGCCGCGACGGCGATCGCCGAGAAGATGATTCCGTACATGTGGAATCCCTGGAACCGGAACATCTCCTGGATCCGGAACCAGGAGACGGCCTCGGACTTCACGAGCACGACACCGAAGAGGGTCCCGAGCAGGAGATACCAGAAGGGGCTGACGTCGCGGGAGTCAGCGGCGGTCTCGGCGTCCTCCGTGTCGAACGGGTCGGTTGGTCTGTCTGTCGTCATGTCGTGGTCCTCAGGAGAGGAGCGGCAGGAGGAGGAACGTGCAGAGGAGGCCGCCTGCGAAGAACCCGATGACCGCCACGAGGGAGGCCTTTTCCAGGGCCGCGAGCCCCGAGATGGCGTGCCCCGACGTACAGCCTCCTGCGTAGGCGGTGCCGAAGCCCACCAGCAGCCCACCGCCCACGATCGACGCCAGGCCGCGGAGCGTGCCGAGGCCCGACCAGCTGAAGATCTCCCGCGGCGCGAGACCGGAGAAGTCGTGGATCCCCAGCCGGGCCAGAGCCCCCCTGGTTTCGGGCGCGATGGCGACCTCGGGAGTGCCGAGGAACCGGGCCGCGAGAAGACCGCCGAGGCAGATCCCGGCGAGGAAGGCCAGGTTCCAGAGGCCCGCGCGCCGCCAGTCGTATCGGAAGAACGCGACGTCTTTCGGTGCGATCGCCGCGCACAGGTGCCGCAGGTTGCTCGAGATGCCCAGCTGCCGGTTGCCCAGAAGGAGGAGCGTCGGGACGAAGAGACCAATCAAGGGCCCGGCCACGTACCAGGGCCAGGGGCGCGAGATGATGTCCAGCAAGCAATCCTCCGGTTCCGAGCTTATCCGGACTTGCCTTCATGCTCTCCCGGTACCCGCGAAGACCGCCATGAACGTCAGGACCGCGTAGGCGATGGCGGCTTGGAACGACATGGCCTTCAGCTCGGAGTCGATGGGCCACGGGAGCTCGATGGTTGCAAGAAGCGTGACGGGGACCAACGTCAACAGCATGACAGCCTACAGGCGAATCCAGCGGTCCAAACGCGAGGTTCGCGGCCTCGTCAGGCAGACAGCCGCCAGCACGATCAGGACCGCGATGATGGCGAATGCGCTTGGAAGATCGAGGGTCATCGGGCACGTCAACCATACCAACATCCGGACGGTCCGGTGGCTCGAAGGCCTGGGATGTCCGCGGCCGGAGTGAGTTGGTGCGAAACCAGGAGAGTGCCTGCCGCGTAGCCATGTCGGAGCGGCGGTTGCCGCACCTCAGAGGTGAAGTGTGATGGCCCAAGGACTTCCCATGGCTGCGATCGTGTTGGCTGCGGTGGCCGCGACCTCGCCCTTCTCGGATGCTGAAGCCCTGCGAGTGCGAGGCCAGGTGGAACGGCCCAGCGCGGAGACCCTCGCCTGGGGCCGGGCGCGCCTGGCCGAGCTCGGGGTCGCCGATCTGCCGCCCGCGCAGCGCGCCGCGCGCATCTGCAAGTACATTCACGAAGGGTTCGAGTTCAGCCCCGAGCGACCGCCGACGCTGGCCGCCTTCATCGAGAAGAAGAGCGGCAACTGCTACGCGCATGCGCGCCTGAGCGCCTTCCTGCTGAGACTGGCAGGTGTCCCGGCGCGGTTCATGTACGAGGTGCACCTCGAACGTAAGACTCCGCTCGCGACCGAGCAGGCGCGCGCCGCCGGCATGGGGCTCTTCGGCGAGTTCCACAACGACCATTTCTGGGTGCTCTACCGGGACGGTGACGCTTGGATTCCTTTTGATTCGGGCCTCGGCATCTCGAACCGCGCGGACTTCCGCCGCGTGAAGATCGACGAGCCCGCGGGCGGCGTCGCCAACCCGCCGTTCCTCCTCTGGCGGGAAAGCGAAAGCGAAGCGGAGAACGGACGGCTCGTGAACGTGACCCAGGAGTTCTGGCGCGACATCGGCCGCACCACGGTGCCCGGCGTCCCCGAGGCCGATTGGAAGGCGCTCCTGGACACGCTGGGCCGACTGGAGGTCACGGACCTGTCGAAGGCGCCGCTTTCCCCGGAGCGGGCCGCAGCCATCGCGCACGTGGGCCGTCAGTTCTTCGCGTCGCCGGCGAAGCCCTGACGGCTCGTCGAAGAACGGGGTCCACGCTATCCGCTGCCGAGGGCTTCCTGCGCGCTTTCGAAGACCTCCTCTGCCAGTTCGTTCCCCGTCGGATTCGCAACGATTCGTTCGAGCTCGGGTCGGAGAACCTCGCGAACCTCCGGATTCCCTTTGATGATGCAGAGAATGACCCAGTGCTTCCAGATGTCGTCGTCGGACTCCAGGACGGCTCGCAGGTGAGGAACCAGGGGAAGCCCGACTGTTTTCAGGAACGGCTCGAGCACGCGGGAAACGGGCCAGTTGTAATCCTGAAGCCACTCGAGGAGGTCTGGAAGGATCGGATCCACGGCTGGGTAGCCCGCCGCCACAGCGGCCCGGGCTGTCTCGAGATCGCATTTGTGCTTGGGCACGAGAGGATGGTCAGGATTCACGAGAAGCCTTCCTCTTTGGCCGTCCGCGGCCATACACTTGGACCACGAATTTCTTCACGATGTTGCTCCGGATCGTGTTGCCGTTGGGTCGATGCCGACGTGGCGTCGGATCCACATTCTATGCGGAGACCCAGAGGTTGCTCCAGCTCAGTGAGTGAGGATCGACATGCGCACGACATGAGACCGCTGATAGCAGCAGACCTCGCCGAATCGATCGACATAGACAGAGAAGGACTCGCCCAGGGATCCACGATAGTAGAACAGTTCCTTCACGGGGTCTGCGCAGTCGCAGGGAATGTGACCGTCGCAGTTCTCGGGGTTCAGGATGGGCGGTACGTCGATGGGGTCGAGCTGCGGCCCCCGGGACTCGGACGGAATGCCGAGAAGCCCCACGACGTGCTCCTCTGGCATTCCGACTCGTACGAGAGCGAAGCGATCTGAGTCGACCCTTCTCCCGCTTTCCGGGCGGTGAACGGTTCCTTCCGAGAAGAAGTCCGTCAGGAGCCCCATGCTCAGGAGGACCGTTCCGAGTACGAGCATCGCCACGACCATGGAGACCAAGAGCGGCAGGAAACGACTGGCACCAGGTGCGCTCTGGAATGGCTCCATCTCGACCTCCCGCATTTGGACCTAGGTCGAGAGGGGAAAGTTCCCGACGGTCGCGCGACGTCACCTGAGCTCTTGCAGTCTCGTTCCGATGTCCCGGTAGGCTGCCGCGATCAGTGCTTCGAGCGAAGGGGCGTCGAGAGCCTGGCCGGGCCTCAACTTCACGTGTCGCATGGACTTGCCCGTACCTTGCAGCAGACCCGCTGGATCTTGCAGAGAGGCGCCGTGAAAGAAGCCGACGTTGACGTGAGCCTTGAAGGCGTTGACGTATGCGAAGGGCGCATCCTGCACACATGCTGTGGCGCATCCGTCGTGCATCAGCTCGCGGACATCCGGTCCGCACTGGCGCATTCGCGTGAACCAGGTACGCGCGATTGCGCCCAGCTCGAGCGGCTGCGCGTCGAGCCAGGAGTCGATTGCAGGATCCCTCCCGAGAGCACCCGTGAAGGTGAGAAGCGCCGGCGAGGTGCGGGCGTCCGGCTCGATCCACTTCGCCACGATGGACGCGAAGGCCGCCTGCCGGGACGCGACGTCGCCGGGCTCGGCGAAACGCACGAGGGCACGGTCCTTACCCAGCCAGTGAAGCAGTCCGGCCGGGTCTGGGACCTCTGGCCGGGCCCCGTCCCTTGCCTTGGCTCCCAAGTGGAGGATGACGCTGAAGCCGGCCTTCTCCCGAAGGTGGAAGGTCGCGAAGTACTCGGCCGTCCGGAAGCTCGGGGCGTTCCACTTGATTCCCTCGGCAATGGACGGGTGGACGCCGAGGATGATGCGGCGGACGGCCTCCAGCTGGGCCTTGTGCGGGTGGTCCAAGGACCTCATGAACGCGTCGACGGCCTCCGTGGTGTCCGCCGCGGTCCTGCGGGGCAAGGCGCTGGCCTTCGGTGGTGCCAGCTGGGCTTTCTTAATGAGGCGGTCCGAGGATACCAAGGCAACCGGCAAGCGCGGCGGCCACATCCTGTGGCCTCGACGAGCCCCAGGGTGGGGGTCCCCGTCGCGGTCCTCATTCGTGCGGGAGGGAGGGCGCGTCCGCGAACCTCTCGAAGAACTGGTTGCGAAACAGACCGTCCGGGTCGTGCACCCCTCTTCCGCTCGAAGAAGGCGCGCGATCACGAATCCGTCGAAGCCGATAGCGGACTCGACGCGCCACGCGCTCACCTCCTCCTTCTGAAGGTGGGCGACGTATTCCTCCATGCCGCCAGGCGTCCAATGCTTGAGGCCGTACTTCGCGGCGTCCGTGAGGAAAGAGGCTTCCTCTTCCACGAGAAGCGCCAGGTCGACTTCGTCGATCTCGGTGATGATCGCCCCGCTCGGATGAGTGAAGCGGTAGCACACCACGCCCCGAGAAGGTGATCGAGGACTCATACCAGTCCGAATCTCGATCGTGAAGGACGAGGTCGAGCACGATCCGAGCACCGAAGTCGAGAACCGAGTAGCCCCTCAGGTGAAAATCGTGGTACCTCAGTGGCTCCATTCCGGAGTATGAAGTCATGGGTCCGTGCTTGCCCTCACAGGGCCTGCCGGAGCTGCGTGATCGCGCCGAGTATTGCCATGCTGCCCTCCGGGCCGAGCTTAGGCGCCTGAGGCCCCGCTACTCGGGCTTGGTTGCGGGAGGAGGAGGTGGGGGAGGGGATTGCGGCACGGAACGCGGCGTGCGGCCGTAGGGAGAAGCAACGTCGGTGGACTGTCCTCGGGGGAATGGAGACGGCGGCGGAGGCGCGGTCTTGGCCACTCCGTCTGGATACTTGTCTTTCAGGAACACCAGAACGAGGAGACCGATGCACGAGAGGAGGCCGAAGAACCCGAAGGCCGGGTGGTAGCCCTTGCCGATCGCGTAGGAACGGCACCCGTAAAGG
This sequence comes from uncultured Holophagales bacterium, assembly GCA_964643185.1. Lineage (GTDB taxonomy): Bacteria > Acidobacteriota > Thermoanaerobaculia > UBA5066 > UBA5066 > JAEUQS01. The sequence continues at coordinate 2,368 of CAZXSG010000113.1, read as the reverse complement.
AATGCAACGATGGCGCCGATGATGACCGCTACACCCAGAAATGAGACCGCTGGGTTCTCGGACCCTCCTGCGGCAGTGAGGCTTCTGCCGACAAACTGTCCCACGATGCCGAGACCGATGCCTATGTTCGTCTTGGTCTTGTATTCAGCAAGCATGTGCAGCTCCTTGGGGCTTCCGTCGATTGGTTGCGCCGATCTTAACCGACGGTTACCGATTCCGTAGCCTGGCTGCCAGCTGCATGAGCGGATGCGGCAGCCGGGCAGGGTCCAGGGCCTCGACGAGACGCTGTGCGGAGCGGATCTTCCGGGTCGCTCGGGTTCCGAGGAACCGACGCAGCTGTTGATGTACGGGCGAAACGCGATGCTGAGGCATGGCCTGGAAGCGGCGGAACGAGGCCAGCTCGAGCTGAGCGTCGATGACCCGCTCCACGGCCTCGGCTCCGAGCGCGCGGATCAGCTCGTCCTCGAGGTCGGCCACGCACGCGAAAATGCCGAAGGAGTCGACGGACTCGCCTTCGGCGATCGGAAGGCCGGCATTCACGAGCGCGCGGCGGACGTGCCTCTCGTCGGCGACGTCGTACATTCCGCAGAAGCCGGCACCCGGGTGAGCGCGCACGAAGTCTGTCGGCACGCGTGAGAAGTTCGACACACCATCAGCCGAGCGGACTTGAATGTGGTTCAGGTCCAGATCGAAACCGATGAGGACGCCGAGCGCGCGAACTGCGGCTGCATCGCTGTCGCCCTCCACGAGCACCAGTGTCGGCGTCATCGTCGCGACTGGCTAACGCGAGCCCCACTCCCAGAGGCCGAACGAGATCTTCTTGTCGAGAGGGGCGCCCCCTTGGCGAAGGACGAGCGCCGCCTGCCCTCGGTGATGCGATTCGTGCGAGATCAGGTATCCGACGAACGCGTGGACGTGCGGCTTGAAGCCCTTGACCCGGCCACCCGCATGGAGCGACTGCTCGAGGAGCTGCTCGATGGCCGTGCCGGAGGCAGTGAGGGCATCGCGAAGCGAGGGCACGGTCGCCTGAGCGCCCTCGAGCTTCTCGAGGCCCTCGAGCAGTCCCGGCGCGGACGCCTTGAGCCACATGAGCCGCACGTTGTGGATGTGGGCGAACATCTCCCCGACCGTCCGGCCTTTCGGCGTGGGGCCGATGGCGAGGTGGCCCGCCTCGAGGGCAGCCAGGAGATAGAGGTTGATCCGGTTGTGAATCGACCAGGTGTCGATGAGGGGATCGCTCATGAGGGGAGTTTACAAGGCGGCGTGCGCGCGAGGCGCTAGCCGGCGGCGCACCGAAAGCGCATTGCCATGGACACGCGGTCTGAAGGTGGCAAACCCCGAGCCGTCTCTGCCTCGATTGCGGCCGTCAGCGCCGGTCCGACGTCACTCGAGGAGACCTCCTCGAACCCGAGAGCCGCGTAGAACGGCATGTTCCACGGCACGGCCCGGAAGGTCGTGAGGGTGAGCTGCAGATATCCCGAGCTGCCCGCCCACGAGCAGACGGCGCGCACGAGGGCGCTCCCGATGCCTCGCCGGCCATGCGATCGAAGGACGTCGAGCTCTTCCAGGTGCGGCTGGACGTCCGACAGCATGCGGACCAGAGCGAAGCCGACCGGGTGGTCGTCCACGAGCGCAACCCAGAGGAGTCCGTCCTTCTGTGCCGCCGCGAGGTGTGCCTCATCGGTGACCTTGGCCAGGACGGAGTCGGCGACCAGCCCTTGAAGCAAGACGGCGGCATCGCGTTCGATCAGTGGAATGACGTGAAGGTCCTCGATACGTGCGGGGACGACCGAGCAGGGCCCCACGGCCATCAAACGCGACGCTCGGTCTCTCGGGTTCGCCTGGTTCACGGCTCTTCGTCGTCGAAGGCTTCGAGCTGGTGCTTGGCCTTGATCCAGCTCTTGACTGTCTTCACGGCGACCGTTCGATGAGCGAGGCAATCCACCAGCCGGTGTGATCTCGGTTTCGAAAAGGGATCTCCGTCTTCGGGCGGGTAGGCATGACGCACCACTATAGCGAATGGACCATCCAACGGCTCGGAGGCGGCGACGGCGGGACGCAGGCTATCGCCACCGAAGCGCTGGACCTACTCGCCGGAAGAGGCTTTCGCGGGTGACTCCCATCAGGTTGCTCCGCGGCGTGGAGAGGGGCCCGGAGAAGTTCTTCAGGGATGGCGCCGCTGCGGAGTGCCTCGAGAACCTTCTTGAGCGCGAACACTCGACTTGGGTAAGTGGCGCCGTACACCACGTGACTCTCCGCGATCGGGGATCCGTCGCCTACTGCACCAACGTAGAGCTGATCCTTCTCGATGGGCATCTCGCCTTCGGCGGCGGCGCCGAGGGCTCGCCAGGAGGGTGAACGGGCTGCC
>CAZXSG010000112.1:0-8813 GCA_964643185.1 uncultured Holophagales bacterium | reverse complement strand
AACCGAAAGATGGGGGGGGTGGTCCTCCTCACGGGGGACCGGCACCAAACCGAGCTCGGGAAACGTACGCTGCCGGGCATGTACCGGCTCTACGAGTACACGAGCTCGCCGCTCACCTCGGGAGTGAGGTCCACGAGGCTCGGGAATCCCGAAGGGATTCCTACGCGGTCCTCGCGGACCGCCGGCGACGCCGAGGAGACGAACCCCGAGCGCGTCGCGGGCACGTACCTGCTCGAGCGGAACTTCGGCAAGCTGCGCGTCGAGGGGCCGCGGGGCAATCGGCGTCTCGTGCTGGAGGCCTACGACACGAAGGGCACGCTGAAGTGGTCGAAGGCCGTCGACCGCAGCGAGCTCTCATTCCCGAAGCCTACGGAGCCGAAGCCTTCGAAATGAGCGCTCGGGCGTCGGCCTCGAGCTTCGCGAGCGAGCCCTCGTCCTCGGATTCGTAGGTTCCGCGCATCTCGCCTTTCTGATCGACGAGCACGAAGCGCGAGGAGTGGAGGATGGGCTCCACCTCGCCGGGCTGATCCTCGAGGCCGAGCTTGAAGCCCTTGATGACGAGCTCGCGCACGACGGCCTTCTCGCCGCGCAGGAAGCGCCAGCGCGACGTGTCGGCGTCGTGCTTCACGGCGTAGGCCGCGAGGTCCTCCACGGTGTCGCGGTCGGGATCCACGTCGAAGGAGACGAACGCGATGCCGTTCTCGCCCGCGAGCTTCTCCGTGAGGCCACGCATCCGGCCCGTCATCGCCGGGCAAATGCCTGCGCACTCGGTGAAGAAGAAGTTCGCGATCCAGACCTTTCCCGCCAGGGTTTCCTTCGTCACGGTCGAGCCGTCCTGAGCCGTGAGAGAGAAGGGCGGCACCATTCCGAGGGCCGGGACGGGGGTTGCGTCGGCGGCCTGAGGAGCCGGCGTGGCGGGAGGGTTGATTCGCTTGCTCAGCACGTAGAGCAGCAGCAGGGGAAGGAGACCGAGGGCCGTCGCGATCATGCCGAGGAGGACGATCGGGGACATCCGCGGTCGCTTGGGTGAGGGTTCGTTCGCCATGACGGCTCGAGCATACCCGGCGTCCGCTACGGGGAGGCCAGGCTCGAAGGCTGGGATTTCAGGCCGGCGGGCAGGTCCCCGCCCGTGAGGGATTCCAGGAACGCGACGAGATCCGCCACCTCGGCGCCCGACAGCCGCAGCCGCTTCAGCGTCTCCTCGCGGTGGCCCACGGCCGGAAGGTCGGGCAGCGTCGAGTAGAAGATCACGACGTCTCTGAGGCGCGCGAAGCGGCCGTCGTGCATGTAGGGCGCGCTCCGGGCCACGTCGCGGAGCGACGGCGTGCGGAACTCGCCGATCGACTCCGGCTTGGCGGCCACGAAGTCGAGCTTCTCGTTCTCCCTCGCGGCCCGGTCGTCGCTGAAGCGCCCTCGGCCGTTGAACGGGTCTCCGCGTACGAGCTCGATGCCCGGCAGGCGTCCTGCGTCGAGCGGAAGCCCGGTCCTGGGCCCGAGACCCACGTTGTGGAACTCCCGGTCCGAAAGGAGCGGACCGCTGTGGCAGAGCGTGCATCCGCCGCGCCCCACGAAGATCCGCGCGCCGCGCTGCGCGCTCGAAGGGAGCGCCGCGAGCTTCGTCGCGTCGCCTTCGCGGAGCCCCGCGACGAACGTGTCGAACGGCGCGGGCCGGGAAGTGAGGAGGCGCTGGTACGCGTCGAGTGTCTTGCCCACGTTGGCGTACACGCGGTCGACGGCTTCCCGGTCGCGCTCCTCGAGCGCGGCCCAGGCGAGGGCATGGGGGTGGCCGGGCTCGAGCGGAACCGGACGCGCATCCCCCTCGGTGCGCGCGAGGAACGCGGGCAGCGCGCCGAAGAGCTTCTCGTAGGCTTTCCGGAGCGCGCGATCTTCGGCCACGACCCTCGCGGTGCGCAGCCTCGAGCCCGCCATCTCGCGCGGGTCCTCGATGGGCTTGCCGGCCTGCGCCCAGAGGGAGTCGGCCCGGCCGTCCCAGAAGAGCCAGCGCTGGTAAGCGGCGTTGAGAACGGTCTGCGTGTGCCGGGTCGTCTCGGATCTTCCCTTCGCGACCTCCCGCCCGTCGCTCCAGCCCTTGGCCGGGTCGTGGCACGTCGCGCAGGACACGTCGCCTCCCGGCGAGAGCCGCGCGTCGAAGAACAGGAACTGCCCGAGCCGCGCTGCGAGGGGGTTCTCCGCGAAGCGGTTCGTCGCGCTCTTCGGCGGAGGCGGCAGCGGGGAGAGCGCGAGGAGCGCCTTCCTCTCCTCGGGCGTGAAGACCATCGGCTCATCTGCGGCAACGGGGAATGCCAGGAGGACGAAAACGAGAAGAGCGGCCCTCACTCGAGCGTCACCGGGAACACGAGACCTTCCTGCCCGCGCGCCGTCTTCACGGCCACGAAGATCTCCCAATAGCCGGACATGTGGAAGAGCAGGCCTTCGGCCCGGTAGCGGCCGTCGGTCCCCTTCACGAACCGCGGCTGGGTGCGCATGCCGTGCCGGTGATCGGGCATGTACGCGTCCACGGCCACGATCTCGGGCCGGGGTCCGGCGTCCTTCGTCTTCGGCACGAGGGTGAGGCTCACGTGGAAGTGCTCGTTTCCCGGAATCGGGTCGGGGTCGGTCGTGAGGACGACCTCCCAGAGCGCGTCGCCGGTGGCCTGGCGCCGTTCCGTGGGCGCCGGCGCCTTTGGGGGCGGGGGAACCGACTGACAGCCGGCCAGGAGGATCGAGAAAGCCAGAGCGAGGGATCTCACGTCGGCATTATTCCTTCGAGGCAGTCTCTCCTGCACGCACGCTCGAGATCGAGGGCAGGCCCTTCACGTAGTCGAGGTACGGGCCGAGCTTGAACTTCTTCGCCGTGTTGCCCGAGGACATGTACCGGATCGACCCGAGGACCTTTCGTTCCGGCGGCCAGGGCCTGTCGAAGAGGCCGAACGTCCACAGGATGCCGGTGTACGAGTTCGGGTTCCGGCCGTCCAGCGCGTACTTGTTGTTGAGGTGCACGAGCGTCTGATAGGCCTCCTCGGGCGACGCCGAGAACTCGAGGACCTTCTTGCCCCAGAGCATCCGCAGGTAGTTGTGGAGGCGCCCCGTCGCGACGAGCTCCTTCTGGGCGGCATTCCAGAGCTCGTCGTGCGTCTCGCCGGCCTCCCACTCCTCGCGCGAGTAGACGTACTCACGAGAGTCCGTGGCGTGCTTCTTCAACGTTTCGAGCGCCCAGAACGGAAGTGCGGTCGCGAGGTGGGCCGTGTCCTCCCGGCGTTTCGAGTGCCACAGGAACCCCACGTCGCGCCAGGTGAGAGCCTCGTCGAGAAATGCGTTCACGTTGGCGTCGCGGCAGAAGAAGCCCTCGCGCTTGCCTCTCTGCTTCGCGTCGAGCTCGGCCGGAGTCCACGGGCCCGGGACGTCGAGGGCCCGCTCGACGACCTCCTCGATCGAGAGGTGCCCGAAGTGGAGGTAGGGCGAGAGACCGCTCGCGAAGCCCTGTTCGAGAGAGGCCGGCTGGCTGCGGGAGTCGGCATAGCCCCGGAGGCGCCGCGCCAGGAAGTCCGAGAGCCGCTGCCGTGCCGCGGTCTCGCCGCCCGGAGTGTCGACGACGGCAGGGAGGGGATCGAGCGGCAGGGACGCGACGAAAGGAGCGACGTCCGATGGTGGTTCCCAGATCGCGAAGGGCGGGTCGATCTGGGTCCGGGCTTCGCGACCGAGTCGGGGGGTCACCTCCGCGCGATGCCCCCAGGCCTCGACGAACGCCTTGTGGATGCGGGGACGGAGGTGCGCCGCGGCGGAGACGGAGGGGCCGAGGTTCGCGAGCGGCACGACGCCGTTGCCGTCCACGGCGAAGACCGGCACCTCGACCCTCGCGGCGAGCGCCGCGCTCTGGCCGGGCACGATGAAGCACGGGAAGTCGTCGGTGACGACGACGGTGGCGTCCTTCGCGAGAGAGCGCACGAGACCCCGCGCGGGCTGGCCGGGCGTTTCCACGAACGGCCAGTAGTTGAGTGAGAGCTCCCGGGCACGGCGCGCGTTCTCTCGCATCCCCTCGAGGACGAACGTGTGAAGCCTGCGGCTCGCCCAGGGGTAGTCGAGCCGCAGCCCCTCGTAGACGACGAGCGGCTTTCTCAGCTCGTTGGCGACGGCGACGGCGTAGTCGAGGGCGTGGTTCCGCGAGAGACGGCGGAACATCTGGCACCAGTAGAGAACGTAGCGTCCGCCGCCGTTCGTAGGCGCTTCGTTGAGCCTCGTGAGGCGGGCCTGCTTGTACGTCACGATTCCTTTCCGCTCCGGAACCCGCGGCGGATGCGGGCCCGTACCTATACTCCGCGCCGTGTTGCTCTCCGCACAGGGTCTCACCCGCACCTACCGCCTCGGGACCCAGATGGTCACCGGGATCGCCGAGGCGACGCTCAGCCTCGAAGCCGGCGAGTTCGCCGTTCTCGCGGGCCCCTCGGGCAGCGGGAAGACGACGCTCCTCAACTGCCTCGGACTCCTCGACACGCCCGACTCGGGCACTCTGGTGTTCGAGGGACGCGACGTCTCGGGCCTTTCCGACAAGGAGCGCTCTCGCGTCCGCCGCGAGCGCCTCGGCTTCGTGTTCCAGAACAGCCAGCTCATTCCCGTGCTCACGGCCGAGGAGAACGTCTCCCTCGCGCTCTGGATCCGGGAGTACTCGGACGCGGAGTCGAAGTCCCGGGCCCGCGAGGCCCTGGCCGCGGTGGGGCTCGAGGGCATGGAGGACCGCAAGCCCGACGCGCTCTCCGGAGGGCAGCGGCAGCGGGTCGCGGTGGCCCGCGCGATCGTGGGGAAGCCGGCGCTCATCCTGGCCGACGAGCCGACCGCGTCGCTGGACTCGGAAACCTCCCGGAAGCTCCTCGACCTCTTCGACACCCTGCACACGCAGCTCGGGGTGACGTTCCTGTTCTCGAGCCACGACCCCCGGATGATCGAGCGCGCGGCGCGCCGCCTCGACCTCCTGGACGGAAAGATCGTGACGGACCGAATCGTGCGGGAGGCCGCATGAACCGCTGGCAGCGCCTTTCGGCGCTCAATCTCATGCGCCACCGGCGCCGCACGCTCCTCACGGGCTCGATCGTCGTCGTCGGCTTCGTGGCCGTGACGATGACCGCGGGGTTCGTCTCGCAGACGTTCTCGAGCCTCCGCCAGGCCACCATCCGCGGCACCGGCGGGCATCTCAAGCTCGTGGATCCCCAGGCCTTCGGGAAGACCGACGACGAGGCGGCCGGAATCCTCCTCACGAACTGGCCCGAGATCGACCAGGTGGTGCGCAAGGATCCGCGCGTCATCCAGGCGATGCCGAAGCTCCAGTTCTTCGGCCTCGTCTCCAAGGGCGAGAAGAGCGCGGCGTACCTGGGCACGGGGACGGTCCCCGCTCTCGAGAAGCAGGTCTCCCTCACGACCGACGCGATCGCGAGCGGCACGTTCTTCGAGAACCCCGAGGGCGACGAGGTGATGCTCGGCACCGGCCTGGCCCGCGCCATCGGCGCCACGGCCGGCGACCTCGTGACCGTGATGACGACGACGCCCGAGGGCGGCTTGAACGCGCAGGACGCGACCGTCGTCGCGGTGATGCAGTACCCCATCAAGGAGCTGGACGACCGGCTGCTGTACATGCCGTACACCGTGGCCGCGCGGCTCCTCTCGGCCGAGGGGAAGGCGAGCTCCGTGGTCGTGCTCCTCCGCGGCGACGACGAGGACGACGTCGACCGGGCCGGGAAGGACATCGGCGCTGCGCTGAAGGCCTCGGGGCATCCCGTGGTCGTGCGCACGTGGCTCGAGACGGCGGCCTTCTACAAGCAGGTGCGGATGCTCTACATCTCGATCTTCTTCTTCATGGGCCTCGTGCTCTCGACCGTCGTGATCCTGGCCGTCGCCAACACCATGACGATGTCGGTCTTCGAAAGGACCCGGGAGATCGGGACTCTCCTCGCCCTCGGTATGGAACGCGGCACGGTGCGCCGGCTCTTCGTGTTCGAGGGGTTCCTCCTCGCGCTCGTGGGCTGCGTCGTGGGAACGATCTTCTCGCTCCTCATCCGCGAGGCCCTCAATGCCTCGGGGATCATGCTGCCGCCGCCGCCGGGCGGCACGAAGGGGAACCTCCTGCACGTCGACTTCATCCCCTCGGCCTACGGCATCGGGTTCGCCGTCATGTCGGTCACCCTCCTCCTCGCGTCGCTCTGGCCGGCGCGGCGCGCGTCGCGCCTCAATCCGGTGGAGGCCCTGTCCCATGTATGACAGCGCTCGCCGCGGGGCGGTCGTGCTGTCGTTCGCCCTTCTCTCCGGAGGCCTGAGGGCCGCGCCCCCGGCCGACCCCGTGGCGCTCCTCACGAGCGCCGAGCGCGTGAAGGAGCCCTGGAACGAGGCCGTGCTGAAGCTCCGGCTCGCCATCACGAAGCCCACGGGGCCGGGCGTGACCACCGAGCTCGAGGTGGCCGTCAAGGGCCGTGACAGAAGCCTCATCCGGTTTCTCGGCAAGGATGCCGGGAAGCTCTTTCTCGTGAGGGGCGAGGAGGCGTTCCTCCTCCTGCCCGGCACGAAGAACCCCATCAAGGTGCCGCGCGCGCACCGCCTCAAGGGGGGCTTCGCCAGCGCCGACCTCTCGAACACGCGCTTCCTCGAGGATTACGACGCCGTGCTCGAGCGCGAGGACGTTTATCAGGAACGCGCCTGCGCCGTGCTGCGGCTCACCGCGAAGAAGGGCCGCAAGCCCTCGTATCCCGTGGTGCGGGTGTGGATCGACCGCAAGGAGAGCCTCTACCGCAAGGCGGTGTTCCTGGTGGCCTCGGGACGCACCTCGAAGGAGGCGACGTTCGATTCGTATCGCGACTATCACGGCAGCCCCGGAGTCGAGAAGATGACGATCGTCGACCAGCTCGTGCCGGGCACGACCGTCGTCGAGTACCTCGACTACGAGAAGCGGCCCATCGCCGATGCCGTGTTCGACGTCACGACCGCGCGTTCACAGAACTGGTAGCCGGCCGTCCGGTGTCAGAATGAGGGCATGCTGCTCCTGGCTGCTGCCCTCACGCTCCTCGCCGCCAAGCCCACACCGACACCCGAGCCGACGTACCCGCCACCGACCCCGACCCGCGTCCCCCCGATCGCGAGGTCCGCGAAGGCCCCGGCCAAGCCGCTCCTGAGCAAGGGCCCCGAGATCACGGCCACGCCCGAGATCGGCCGGCACTCGGGTCGGACGCTCCAGGATGCCGCCCGGGACCGCAAGGGCCAGAAGGGCTCCCTTTCGCTCATCTCGGGCCCGACGCCCGTCGCCGAGAGCGAACCGAAGCCGGAAGGCGGCGAGGCGGCCGCCGCGACTCCCTCGCCCCAGGTGCTGGAAGAGGCCCGCGTCGCGCTCCTCGACCTGACGCACAGCAAGGTCGACGGCACGGGCTTCGTGCGGTTCCAGGGACGACTCCAGAACCGCGTCGGCGGCGACGCCTGCTCGGTGAAGCTGTCGCTGTCGGCCACGGACGACGTGGGAAAACAGCTTTCTGCCGAAACGGTCGAGGTGTGGTCGGGGCGGCTCAAGGCCGGCGAATCGGTCTCGTTCGAGGCGGCCCTCAAGGTCCCCCCGAACGTGCTCAACCCCGAGAACCGCCAGGGAGGGGTGGATATCGCGACCCGGTTCTTCGGAACCGCCTCGGCCACCCTCGCGAGAGTCGAAACCTGTACGGATTCAGGGCGATAATCCCAGAATGGTCGCAGTGCTGGTTCTCGCGTGCCTGGCATGGCTCGGTGTGGGCGCCGTCCTCGGGGAGCGCTTTGCCAAGGAGAAGGGCATCAAGCCCGCCGTCGGGTTTGGACTCGGGGCGCTCCTCGGCCCTTTCGCCTTCGTCATGAAGCAGATGAAGGGTCAGGGAAAGATCTGCCCGAGATGCATCAAGAGAATTCCGGTGGAGTCGCGATCGTGCCCCAACTGCGCCCGGGAACAGACGATGTTCCGATGAGGAGCGGCCGCGCCCGGGAGACGGGCGGCCCGAGGCCGGTTGCATGAGCGAGCCGCTGCGGTTTGCGTATTCCTTCCGCTTCTCCGACGGAACCGAGAAGACGTTCGAGGTTCAGCTCGACGCCGAGACGCTGGGCCTCGAGGCGCCCACCCGCGCGGAATACCCCGAGTGGACGGCGCTCCGCTACAAGCAGTGCCCGAATTGCCCGCTGTCCCCGGAGACGCACCCGCGGTGCCCCATCGCCGAGAGGGTCGTGGACCTCGTGGAGTTCTTCCGCGAGTCCATCTCCCACGAGGAGGCCGAGGTCGTCGTCGAGGCACAGACCCGCACGTACACGAAGCTCACGTCCCTCCAGAAGGGCATCTCCTCGCTGCTGGGCATCTACATGGTCACGACGGGCTGCCCGGTGATGAACAAGCTGCGCCCCATGGTGGAGACGCACCTCCCGTTCATGAGCCCCACCGAGTCCACGTACCGGATGATCGCGATGTATCTCCTCGCGCAGCTCATCCTCTCGCGCCACGGCGAGAAGCCCGACTGGGAGCTCCTGCAGTTCGTGGAGTTCCTCAGGGAGGTGCGCACGACCAACACCGGGTTCTGGGAGCGTCTGCGATCCCTCGGAATGAAGGACGCGAGCCTCAACGCGTTGAACTCTCTCAATTCCATGGGTGAAATCACGCGGGACTCGCTCGAGGAGAACGATCTGGGCCGTTGGGAGCGCATCTTTCTCGCTCACTTCGCGAAGAAGTGAAGCCTCTCGAGTCCCTCTGCGCGCTCGGGGTCGTGGCGCTCGCCCTGGGCGGGCTCGCCGAGGCGGCCGCGCCCGGGACACGGGCGGCCGCGCCCGACTTCCGG
>CAZXSG010000111.1:0-8821 GCA_964643185.1 uncultured Holophagales bacterium | reverse complement strand
GCGCACGGATTCGCTGGCGCCGCGGACGACCATCACCTCGGCCGCGATCGTCTTTCCCGAGAAGTCGTTCGGCAGCGTGAACGAGACAGCCAGGCGCGCGCCGACAGGGGGCGGATCCGCGGATTCCACGAGGAAGCCCGACTTGGAGAGGTTGACCATGATCCCCGAGGCCGGCTCGCCGTCGCGCCACCAGGTGACCGGGGCCGTGAGATCCAGCCGCTCCTCGTCGCGCTCCTTGATGGGCACGAAGCGCTTCACCTCGGCGAGGAAGCGCGGCTCGTCGATGGGCTTCCTGAGGTAGTGCTCGGCCCCCGCGCGGCGAGCCTCCTCCTCCATCTTCATCGAGGTCAGCATGATCACGGGAATCCGCTGCGTGGCCGCGTCCGATTTCAGGATGCGGCAGGCCTGGAGCCCGTTCATCTCGGGCATCTCGATGTCGAGGAGGATCAGATCGGGCAGCTCGCGCCGCGCGATGCGAATGGCCTCGAGGCCGGTGCCCGCCGTGAAGATGCGGCATTCCGCCCGGCCGAGGAACGTCGCCTCGAGGTCCAGGAAATGGCGCGTGTCGTCCACGAGGAGGATCTTGTGCATCCCGGCGCCTTCCAATGTAGCAGGAAGCGCGCGGCTATTTGCCGGAAGACGGGCGCGATCCGAGCGTGAGGTCGAGCGACTTCTTCACCTTCACGCCGTTCTCGTCCCGCTCCACCACCACCACCACCTTCTCGCCGGGTTTTCTGTCCTGCAGCGCGTAGGTGTAGTCGTAGATGTCGCGGATCTCCTTCTCGCCGAACTTCACGATGCGGTCGCCGCCCTTGAGGCCGGCCTTCTCCGCGGGCGAGTCGGGCGTGACGCCGGTGAGGAGGACGCCGTTCTTCTCCTCGGAATAGTCGGGGATGCCGCCCACCCAGACGCGGAAGCCCGCCGAGCGTGAGCCGCCCGGGCCGCCAGCTTCCTTGACGGCCGTGAACGGCGGCCGCTCGGCTGCCGACGACAGACCCACGATCACGGGCTCGAGGAACCTCACCACCTTGACCGTACCGGCCACGTTGAGCTTGTCCACCGTGTCCGACGGGCGGTGATAGTCCGCGTGGTTGCCCGTGAACGCGAACACCACGGGCTTCTGAACGCCGTAGAACGACGCGTGGTCCGAGGGGCCGAAGCCGCCCTGGATGAGGTTGAGCGTCAGGCCGAGGTCCTTGTTGGCGGCCTCGAAGAGCGGCTTCAGCACGGGCGAGGTGCCCGCGCCGTGCACGTCGAGCTTGTCGTTCTTCATGCGGCCCACCATGTCGAGGTTGACCATCGCGACGACCTTGTCGAGCGCGACCGTGGGGTTCTTCACGAAGTGGGAGGAGCCCAGGAGGCCGATCTCCTCGGCGCCGAACGCCATGAAGAGGATCGACCGGCCGAGCCCGCCCCGCTGCAGCACGAGCCGGCGCTGGAGCTCCAGCATGGCCGCGACGCCCGACGCGTTGTCGTCGGCGCCGTGGTGGATCTTGCCCATGGGGCTCGGGTCGAGGGACGCGGGGCCGCCGAGGCCGAGGTGGTCGTAGTGCGCGCCCACGACGACGAACTCCGTGTTCTTCGCGCTGTCCGCGCCGGGCAAAAGGCCGATGACGTTGCGGGTCGCCGCGCGGCGGGCCTTGAGGTCGACGGTGCCCGCGGCGCGCGCGCCGGTGAGAGCGAACGAGCCGGGCTTCTTCGCGTCGTCGATGGCCTTCTGGGCGTCGAGCAGCGACTTGCCGGAGCCCTGGAAGAGCGCCTCGGCGACGTCGCGCTTCACCGAGACGGCGAGGAGGCCCGCGTCGCTCACGGCCACGTCGGTGCGGGCCGCGACGAGCTCGTCCTTGACGTCCTTCGTGTTGGGGCCGGTCGCCACGAGGATGGCCGTCGCGCCCTTCTCGCGCGCGATGCCGGCCTTGTACCGGAGCGCCATGTACGGCGCGAAGTCGCTCTTGGGGTCGTCCCCGTTCGGGGCGTAGCGCAGCACGAGGACGACCTTGCCCTTCACGTCGAGCCCGGCGTAGTCGTCGTAAGAGAGCTCCTTGGACGCGATGCCGTAGCCCGCGAACACGACCTCGCCCGAGAGCTCGCCGGGAGCCGAGAACGTGAGGGGGCTGAAGTCCGTCCCGAGCTTCCAGGTCCGGCCCACGGGTGCGGTGCCCGCGGTTGCGAGCGCGTTCTTCGGTCCGAGGTCGACGCCGTCGATGAAGTCGAACGTCTGGAAGTACGTTCCCTTCTCGCCGCCGGGGAGGATGCCGTTCTTGCGGAACTCCTCGGCGAGCCGGTCCGCGGCCGCGTCGGCTTCGGCGGTGCCGGCCTTGCGGCCCTTGAGCGCGCCGGCCGAGAGCCACTCCGCGTCGGCTGTGATGCGTGCGGAGGAGTCGGCCGGGGCCGTCACGGCCACGGTCTGGGCGAGAGCCGAGAGCGTCGAAAGGGCGGGAAGGGCGAGAAGAGCCGCGAGGGCTTTGCGCGTCATGGCCGCATTGTCCACCAGCGGTTCTCCCGTCCCCCAGGATCCAGCTACCAGCGAAGGTGCAGCCCGAGCGCCACGCGGCGGCCCGGCAGCGGCACCCCGGGCCGCTCCTCGAGGCTCTCGTTCGTGAGGTTCTCGATCTCGAGGAACGTGTCGAAGATGTGACCCTCCACGATCTCCCAGCTGGCCCGCGCGTCCACGATCCAGTCCCCCGAGGTCTGCGACGTGCGGCGCTGGTACGAGGCGCGCGCGAAGAGGGCGGTGCGCTGGGGCAGGTCGACGCTCGCGAGGAGATCCCACTTCCAGCGCAGCGGGTCGAGCACGTACCGGCCCTCGGTCGCGCCGCCCGCGGCCGCCGAGAGGCTCTCGAGGTTCGCGTGGAGCACGGTGCCCTGGAGCGCGAGCTGCGAGAGCGGGCCGAGGCGCGCCTCCTCGAAGTTCCACGAGGCCACGGCCTCGAGGCCCGTGGCCGTCGCCTCGCGCACGTTGCGGGCCTCGTAGCGGTCGGCCGGCGAGGAGCGCACGTAGTCGATGAGGTTGCGGCCGCGGCGCTGGAACACCACGGCATCGAGCGAGACGGGCCCCGGCGAGAGCCGGGCTCCGGCCTCGAGGTTCACGGCCGTCTCGGGCTGGAGGTTCGGGTTCCCCTGGTTCTGCGGGTCGTTGTAGTAGAGGTCGAGGAACGTGGGCACGCGAAACGCCGTGCCCACCGACGCCCGCAGCGAGACCGCGCGAAAGGCGTTCACCGAGAGCGCGGCGTGCGGCGAGAGCCGCGAGCCGGCGCCCTCGTAATCGTCGCCGCGGAGCCCGCCCCGCAGGCTTCCCCAGGAGAAGGAGCGGCCCCATTCGGCGAACAGGGCGCCGTGGTTTCGCTCTCTCTCACCGAGGTTCGTGGACGTGATCGTGTCCCGCCCGGCCTCGATACCGAACGCCAGTCGGCCCCCGAGGATCTCCGTGCGGCCGGCAACGCGGAACGCCGAGCGGTTCGTGTCGTGGAGGTTCTCGTAGAAGGCCGGGTTCTCCCGCTCGAGGACGTAGTCGTCGTGGTGCGCGCGGAGCGAAAGGGATGGCGACAGCGTCACTCTCCCCACGGTGAGGTCGGAGGAGACCCGCAGCGTCCGCGTGATCGTCGTCTCCTGCTGGTTGGGAAAGCGGGTGCCGTAGAACGCGTACGCGCCGTACCGCCGGCCCGCGTAGCCGGCGGCGAGGCGCACGGGTCCGATCCCGCTCTCCCACTGCGCCGAGGCGCGAACGGCCTGGGACGCGAACTCCGTGTCGTCGCGAAAGCCCGAGCTCTCGGCCCTCTCGGCGTCGGCCGCGACGGCGAGAGAGGGAGAGAGCCGCGCGGCGATGCGGAGCCCTCCCGCGTCGAGCCCCTGCGTTCCGTGCTCGAACCGCCCCTCGAGCTGATAGCGCGCGCGCCCCAGCGCCGCGCCCCGGGTCACGACGTTGACGACGCCGCCGCCGGCATCCGATCCGTAGAGCGCCGCGCCGGCGCCCGAGAGCACCTCGATGCGCTCGATGGCGTCGAGCGGGACGTCGAGGTCGGCCGAGAGATGGTTCGTCTGCGGGTCGTTGACGGGCTCGCCGTCCACGAGGAAGAGCGTGCCGTTGGTGTCGGCTCCGCGGATGCCGACGTCGGCCTGCACGCCGTCCACGCCCCGGCGGCGCACGTCCAGCCCCGGGAGCGTGCGGAGCACCTCCATGAGCGACCGGGCCGGGAGCTTCCGGATCTCGTCGTGGGTGATGACCCGCACCGTGACGTCCTCGGCCGGACCGTCGAGGCGTGTGGCCACCACGGCCACCTCGGCGCGGGTATCCGTCATCGCCTTCCTCTGCGGTTCGTCACCTGGAAACGCGCGCGCTCCGGATGGGACGCCGAGCCCGGCCAGCGAACCGAGCACGAACGCAGCCAGACGGCGGGTCCGCTCGACGTTCCAGGACGACATGGGGCTCCTTTTCGGGATCGTGGCCGGCGCGTCCCCCGAGGGCGAGCCACGTCCGTTCCCGCTCGATTTGCTCGTGATCGAAGGGCGCGGCGCGCCCGAAAATCGAGTGTAACAAGGGCTCCGCCCGGTTCCCGCCGCGTAGAATTCATCTCGACCCCCCGCGCGAAAGGACGAGCCATGCCCAAGCTGGAAGCGGCGATTCAGAGCACCTACACGGTGATCCTGGGTGGAGGCCGCGGCTCGCGCCTGCACCCCCTCACGAGGGACCGGGCCAAGCCCGCCGTGCCGCTGGGGGGCAAGTACCGGCTCATCGACATCCCGCTCTCGAACGCCATCAACAGCGGCTTCCGGCAGATCGCCGTGCTCACCCAGTTCAACAGCGCGTCGCTCAACTCGCACATCAGCGACACGTACCGGTTCGACATCTTCCGCCGCGGCAGCGTGGAGCTCTTCGCCGCGCAGCAGACCGACCGCGGCGACGAGTTCTTCCAGGGCACGGCCGACGCCGTACGCAAGGTCCTCAAGAGCGTGGAGCCCTCGATGAGCGCCGATCACGTCCTCATCCTCTCGGGCGATCACCTCTACCGCATGGACTACTCCGAGCTCCTCGAGACGCACGTGACCTCGGGGGCCGACGTCACCGTGAGCGTCATTCCCGTTCACCGCTCGCAGTGCGCGGGGTTCGGCATCCTCCTGGCCGACGACGAGGGTCGCATCCGCTCGTTCAAGGAGAAGCCGAAGACCGACGCCGACGTGGACGCCCTCACCCCGCCGGAGGCACTGCGCAAGAGTCTTCTCCTGGGGCCCGACGAGCGCCTCGCGAGCATGGGCGTCTACATTTTCCGGATGGACGTCGCGCGGGAGGTCCTCGCCCGCGAGGAGATGCTCGACTTCGGCAAGGACATCATCCCCAGCCTCATCGCGACCCACAAGGTGCAGGCGCACCTCTTTCGCGGGTACTGGCAGGACATCGGCACCATCGACTCCTTCTTCGACGCGAACCTCGGCCTCACCGACGAGAACCCGGCCTTTCGCTTCTACCACCCGAACGCGCCCATCTACACGCGTGCCCGCTTCCTGCCGGCCTCGAAGTTCCACGACACCGTGGTCCGGCACAGCATCGTGAGCGACGGCTGCCTCCTCTTCGGCAGCGAGATCGACCACTTCGTGACCGGCGTGAGGGCCCGGGTGCACCGGGACACGCCGCTTAAGGCCGTCATCGTGATGGGGAACGATTTCTACGAGGAGGACGAGGTCCGCGCCGTGAACCTCGCGAAGGGCATCGACGCCGCCGGCATCGGGCCGGGCTGCACCATCGAGCGGGCCATCATCGACAAGAACGCCCGCATCGGCGCGGGCTGCACGCTCCGGGGCCGGGCCGGCCGGCCCGACATGGACGGCGACGGCTGGTTCCTGCGGGACGGCATCCTGCTGATCCCGAAAAACGGCCGCATCCCGGCCGGGACGGTCATCGAATAGGTGTAACGGGCGGTGAGCGGGGCGCGTCTTCCCTGGGGAGACGTGACGTGCTCGCCGCCCTTCAGACACTCGCCTTCCCCACCGTGAGCGACCCTCGGGAATCCGCTCTGGAGGCCGACCGGGCGCTCGCCCGGAGCGTCGCCGCGGGGGACGACCGGGCGTTCGAGGCGCTCGTCACACGGCACCACGGGCGCCTCGCGCGCCTCGCGGGCCGTTTCTTCCGGGGCGGCGACGTGGTGGAAGACGTGGTCCAGGACGCCCTTCTGAAGGCCTGGAACGCCATGGCGTCGTACCGCGGCGACCAGCCCCTCGAGCACTGGCTCGTGCGCATCACGACGAACGCCTGCTACGACCAGCTCCGCAAGCAGAAGACCCGGAAGGAGGACGGCGTGTCCCAGCTCATGAGCGACGCGGCGTCCGAGGCCTACTTCTGGGATCAGCTCTCGGCCACGACGCGGGATGCCGGTTTCTGGGATCGTGAGAACACGCGCCTCTCCGCCGAGGCCCTCCTCGCCTCGCTGCCCCCGAAGGAGCGGCTCGTGCTCACGCTCCTCGTGCTCGAGGATCTGCCCGTCGCCGACGTCGCCCGCATGACCGGCTGGTCGGAGACGAACGTCAAGGTGCGGGCCTTCCGCGCGCGTGGGAAGCTCCGCAAGGCCGTCTCGAAAGGAGGCCGCTCATGAAGAAGACCCCTCAGGACGAAGCCGAGCTGACCCGGCGCCTCCTCGCGGCGGCGGCTCACGACGGGCCGCCCGCGCCGCCCTCCCCGTTCCTCCTGGCCCGGCTCCGCGCGGCTCGCGCGGCGGCCGAAGCCGAAGCGGCCCGTGAGAACACGTTCGGGCTCCTCGCCTGGAAGCTCGTGCCCGCGTTCTCGATCCTCTTCGTCGTGCTCTCGGGCGCGACGGTCTTCGAATGGCGCCAGAGCGTGAGCGCCCGCGGCTCGGCCATGACGCGCGTCTTCGAGACGGGCGGCGGCCCCGCCGACCTCCTCCTCGCCGCGGCCTTCCTGGCCGAGCCGGTCAGCACAGCCACCACAGTCGGGCGATGAACGCGGAGCGCGCCAAGGCCTTCGCGGGCGTCCTCGCGGTGTTCCTCCTGGGCGCCGTTTGCGGGGGGATGGGCACGGCCTATCTGAGGTTCCGGCTCGAGAGCCGCATCTTCCGCGCGAAGGACCCGGTCGCCCAGCTCGTCACGTACCGGCTCACGCAGGAGCTGAAGCTCGACGCCGCCCAGAGAGAGCGCGTGGCCGAGATCGTGGGGCGCGGGCGGGACCGGTTCTTCGCGCTCCAGAAAGACGTCATGCCCGCGGTCATCACCGTGTTCGAGAACGGCGCCGGGGAGATCCGCACCGTGCTCCGGCCCGACCAGCAGGCCCGCTACGACGTGCTCCTCGATGAGCGCCGGCGGGCTCTCGAGGCCGTGGTGAAGAAGGCCAACGAATCGGTGCCTGCCGAGCATTGATTCCTGGGGGTTTCCCCATCCCCCCGGGCCCCCCGCCAGGAAGTCGTTTCCGGCCGGGCGGCGAGCGTAAACTCCGCTCCTGAAAAAGGAGCTTCGACCGATGAACGTTCGCCGGCTCGTACCCGTCGCCTGCCTCGCCGTGCTGTCGTCCCTCCCCGCGGGAGCCCAGACCACCGATCTCCGGGATCTCCTCACCGGCTTCCTGCGGGAAGGCATCACGCTCGCGCCCCCGTCGGCCGGCTTCCCGAGTCACGAGGCCCACTTCATCTCGAGCCAGTCGCCGCAGTTCGCGGCGCTCACCCAGTTCAACGCGAACCTCGCGGCGCAGCTGTCGTCGTTCCCGCTGGCGTCCTCGACCGGCGGCTTCACGTACAAGTACGACCCCGCGCTGGGCGTCTTCTCGCGCAGCTCCGACAGCTTCGGCCCCATCTACGGTGAGCGCGCCGACACCATCGGCCGCGGCAAGTTCAACCTGGGCATCAACCACTCGAGCTTCACGTTCGACAAGATCGACGGCGTCGACCTGCGGGGCTCGGCGCTGAAGCTCGTGTTCACCCACCAGGACACGAACAACGACGGCAGCGAGCTGAACCCGTTCTTCGAGGGCGACGTCATCACGGCCAGCATCTATCTCCGGGTGGCGACGAAGATCTCGGCCTTCGTCATGAGCTACGGCGTGACCGACAACCTCGACCTCGGCATCGCCGTGCCGCTCGTGAGCGTGAGGCTGGACGCCCGCACCGACGCCGCGATCCAGCGGCTCGGCTCCGGCACGGCGGCGCCCACCATCCACCGGTTCGCGAACGGCGGCACCGAGGAGAGTTTCACGAGCCGCGGAGACGCCTCGGGCGTCGGCGACGTCGTGGTGCGCGCGAAGTACAAGCTCCTCGGCACCGACACGGGCGGCCTCGCCCTCGCGGCCGACGTGCGCCTTCCCACGGGCGACGAGCGGGATCTCCTGGGGACGGGCGTCACGCAGGTCCAGGGCGGCGTCGTGGGCTCGCTCCAGCTCGGTGCCTTCTCGCCGCATGTCGTCGCGGGCTACCGCTGGGCCGCCAAGGACGCACTGGCCGACGAGATCTCCGTGACCGCCGGTTTCGATGTCGCGCTCTCTCCCCGCATCACGTTCGCCGCCGACGTCCTCGGGCGCCTGTTCCGCGACACGCAGGCCATCTCGGTGCAGAACCGCACGTACACGGCCAACACGAGCACGAACCCGGCGAACCCCGTCATCGTCACGGGCCAGTACCCGACGCTCATCGTGGAGAAGAAGAACCAGGCCTCCTACCTCGGGTCGCTGGGCTTCAAGGTCAACCCGTTCGGGAATTTCCTCCTCACGGTGAACGGTCTCTTCTCGCTGAACGACAAGGGCCTGCAGGATTCCTTCTCGCCCCTCGTCGCGCTCGAATACAACTTCTGAAACGGTCTCCCGGGAACGGCGCCGGCCTCACGAGCCGGC
>CAZXSG010000110.1:0-8837 GCA_964643185.1 uncultured Holophagales bacterium | reverse complement strand
CGTTCTCGTGACCGACATCGAGATGCCCGGGAAAACGGGTCTTGAGCTCGCGACGCTGGTGCGCGCCCTGCCGAAGCCGCCGCGCGTCGTGATCGCGACGACGTTCGCCCGGCCCGGCTACCTGCGCCGGGCGCTGGACGCCGGCGTGCGGGGCTACGTGCTCAAGGACGCCCCCGCCCGCGAGCTGGCCGAGGCCGTGCGCACGGTGCACCGCGGCCTAAGGGCCATCTCGCCGCAGCTCGCGGCCGAGGCCTGGGACGAGAAGGACCCGCTCACCGAAAGAGAACGCCAGGTGCTGCGCCTCGCGGGCGAGGGCGCGACGAGCGCCGACATCGCGCGGGACCTGGGTCTCGGCGAGGGCACGGTGAGGAACTACCTCTCGGATGCGATCGGCAAGATGGGCGCCGGAAACCGCGTGGAGGCCGCGCGCATCGCCCGTCAGAAGGGCTGGCTGTAACCCTCACCTGAAGCAGCCGCATCAGTGACGCGGCGGGCGTTCGCCACTAGTTTGTACATCGGGAGCTGAAAACGCATCGGAAACGAGCGCGCTCCCGGGAGGTGCTCTCGTGGCCAATTGCGCACCCTTTTACGTGGACGCGGACCTCTGCACGGAATGCGGCGACTGCATCAAGCTGCTGCCCCAGGCGTTCCGCAAGGTCGAAGACGAGGAAGTCGCCGAGGTTTACGCGGAGCTCGCGGACACCCAGCTGCCGCCCCTTCAGAAGATCATGGCGGAGTGCCCGGGCCACGCGATCCTCTGGAAATAGAGAGGACGCGCCATGCCCTCACCCGTTCTCGACCCCCAACGCCTCCTCAGAGGCCGCGGGCTGGAGCTGCGGGGCGACGGAAAGGCCGGAGGCGGTCTCGTCCTGGCGTTCCAGAGCCTCGCCAACCTCTACCTGCGCGACCCGGCGTACCACGTTCAGGAGTGGCCGTTCTTCAGCTCCGCGCGGCGCGGCGCGAACATCAGGTCGTTCCTCCGCATCGGAACGAACCCCGTCCGCCCCGCCTGCGAGGTCACCCGCCCGCACGTCTCCCTGCTCATGGACGAGAGCGCGGGCCGCAGCGTGGACTTCGCCCAGGGCGTGCCCTCGGGCGGCCTCTTCGTTCTGAACTCCCGGCGGACCCCCGAGGAGTGCGCGCGGCACTTCAAGCTCTCGGGCCGCGTCGTCGTGATCTCGGGAGACGACATCGGGACGAAATATCTCAAGCACGCGATCGGTAACGTCTCGGCGTACGTGGCCCTCGCGACCTCGGTGGGCGGGTTCGACGAGCCCACGATCACGGCCGCGTTCCTCATGATGCTCAAGAAACGCCGCGTGCCCGAGATCGTCCTCACCCGGAACAAGGAAGCCATCGCGGCCTCGTTCCAGGCGATCACCGAGGGCGTCTTCGACGAGGGCCAGCCGGGCGACCACGAGCTCGCGCCGTTCGCGGGCTACGGAGACCTCCCCGTGGGCGCGCAGACCGGGCTCCGCCTCGCCGACGCGAACCGCACGTCCGACTACGCGCCGAGCGGCTTCCGTCTGCGCTTCGAGGATCCGGGCGCCGCCTGCACGGGCTGCTCGCACTGCATCACGA
Organism: uncultured Holophagales bacterium; assembly: GCA_964643185.1. Classification (GTDB taxonomy): domain Bacteria; phylum Acidobacteriota; class Thermoanaerobaculia; order UBA5066; family UBA5066; genus JAEUQS01. The sequence goes on along the minus strand of CAZXSG010000110.1, from coordinate 7,256 downwards.
ACTGTCCCGAGGGAATCATCAGGTTCATCCCCGATGCCGAGCGCGGAGTCCGCGTGACGGGCGTCGACGTGAACCAGTTTTGCAAGCTCTGCGCCGAGTGCATCGAGGTCTGCCCCGAGTCGCTCTTCAAGAAGCTCGCCTACGAAGAAGTCTGGGAGGAGGCGACCGTCTCATGAACACCATCCTTCCGTCTCTCTACGCCGAGGCACCACAAGCTCCGCAGTCTCCGCTGGCCACGCCTTCGGGCGCGCGCTACGCGGGAGCGATCGACCTCTCGAAGATCCGCGACGCGCACGTCCCCGTGTTCACCGAGGCCCTCGAGCTGATGGCCGACGGCAACACGGCCGCCGCCTACGCGACGCTCCAGATGTGGCGCTGCGTGATCTTCCCCGGCTTCCCCATCTCGCCCTCCACCAAGTGGCTCGAGACGATCGCCGCGCACCTCGCCGGCATCCCGAACAGCAAGCGGCGCGTGAAGCTGCTCGAGGCCGAGCACGCCGTGGCCGACTACCTCGTGGGCGCCGCGGCCAGCTGCCGCGACCTGATCTTCCCCACCGCGACGAGCAGCGTGGGCCTCGACCACATGACCGAGACGACGCGCTCCCTGGGCGCGAGCGGGCTCGGCAACGTGCTCCTCATCGACGTCTACCGCGCCACGGCGAACTTCCCGCTCTGCATCGAGGGCGACCCCTCGGACACGCTCGCGCACCGGGACGACGGCTTCATCCAGATCGCCGCGCGGGGCAAGCAGCAGATCTACGACACGATGATCCAGGCGCCCTGCCTCGGCATGCACCCCGACGTGATGACGCCCGTGATGCCCGGCTACTTCGGCATCAAGGACAGCCATCGCAACGCGCGCCTCTCGATCGCGGCCGACGAAACGGTCAACCTGTTCCAGGACCGCCTCATCGCAGACTGCGAGCTGCCCGGCCTTCTCAACGGCGACACCGCGTTCGGCTCCTGCACGACCTCGAAGTTCTTCCAGGGCTTCAAGGTCGCGCAGAAACGGCGTCTCGAGCGGGCGATCGAGCTCCTCCCGAAGATCGGCGCGGAGTTCGAGACCTCGTTCGGGCGCCCGGGCCTCGCCTACTTCGACGAAACGGGCTTCCCCGAGGACGGCCGCGTGGACCTCGCCGTGGTGGGCCTCGGGCCCGACTTCGGCACGTACGAATCGCTCCGTGAGACCTGGGAGAAGGAGTCCGGGCTCACGACAGCCGGAATCGCGATCCGCCTCATCACGCCCTTCCCGCGCAAGGCCATCGCCGAGCGGCTCGCGGGCGCCAAGGCCGTGCTCGTGGTCAACCACGCGCACCACCACGGCCGGGGGCACTTCACGCTCGACATCGTGGACGCGCTTTCCGATCTGCCGAATCCCCCGCGCGTCGTCTCCGCGTTCGCGGGCATGGGCGGCGCCGACGTCGGCGAGTCCACCTGGGAGCGGATGCTCGACCTCGGCAAGGACGCGGTGGCGGGCAAGAAGGTCCCCGAGTACGTCGTGTTCCACGAAGGGGTGACCGTATGACCTCCTACAAAGAGCTCGCGACCCGCGAGTCGTGCTTCCGCGCCGGCTCCACGCTCTGCCCCGGCTGCATGGAGTCGATCGCGCTCCAGAACATCGGCCGCGTCTCGGACAACGGCACCAAGACGGTCTTCACCATCGGCACGTCCTGCGCCGAGGTCTCGAGCCTCGCCTTTCCGAACGTCGTGGCCTGGGGCCGCGGCGACAGCTCGCCCGACGACTTCGCCAAGAGCTTCTCGATTCTCCACAACGTCTTCGAGTCGGCCCCCACGCTCGCCGAGAGCGTGCGCGACGTGTCCGACGTGCTGCGCGACTACGGCGCCATGGAAGCCCCCGTCCAGGTCGTCTCCACGAGCGGTGACGGCGGCGCGACCTCGATCGGCCTCCGGAGCCTCATCCACACGATCCACCGCCGGAGCCGCGTGACGATCGTCGTCCTCGTCAACGAGATCTTCGCGAACACGGGCTTCCAGCTCAGCCCCACGGCAACCCCGTTCGCCGAGACGGCCACGACGCCCACGGGCCCGGGACATCCCGGCAACCCGTACCTCCCGCTCGACTACATCCACCTCTGCATCGCAGCCGGCGCGGGCATGGTCGCGCAGGTCTCTCCGGCGCACGGCAAGCTGTTCCTCTCGACGGTCGAGAAGGCTCTCGCGTGTCCCACCACGGCCGTGCTCTTCGTTCCCGCGCCCTGCATCTCCGGGTGGAAGTTCGAGGACGGCGAGACCATGGAGCTCGCGCTCCTCGGGGCCCGCTGCGGCGCCTTCCCCGCGTTCGTCTGGGAGAAGGGCAAGGGCGGCACGGTGAAGGACTGCCCCAGGGAATCCGAGAAGCGCATCGGGATCGAGACGTTCCTCGGCAAGCAGCGCCGCTTCCATCACCTCGTCGCCAAGGACGAGGCCGGCGGCTACGCGGTGCGGCCCGGGCGCGAAGGCGACTTCGCCCAGCTCAGCGAATGGGTCCAGCACAACGTCGACCGGCTCTACACGCTCGGAGAGCTCCGGTGAGGGCTGCGAACGGCCTCACACGCCGCGGGCTCGTGACGGGTGCCGGGGCCCTCCTGGGCCTCGGCGCTCTCTCGGCCTTCGCGAGGCGCCGTCCGACCTCGGGCGTCATCGAGGTGAGCCGCCCCGCGCTCGGCACCTGGGTGCGCGTCGTCGTCCACGGCGAGAGCCCCGAGCGGGCCTCGACGGCGATCGATGCCGCGTTCGACGCGATCCGCGGGGTGGACGCCGAGATGAGCATCCACCGCACCGACAGCGTGCTCGCGCGGCTGAATGCCAGCGCCGGGCGCGGCCTCGTGGCGATTCCCGACTCGCTCCGCCAGGTCCTGACGATCGGGCTCGACGTCTCGCGCCGCTCCGCCGGCGTCTACGACCCCACGATCCTGCCTCTCATGCGGCTCTGGGGTTTCTATGGCAACGAGCGGCGCTCCGTGCCCTCGGATCGCGAGATCGCCGCGGCGCTCGACCTCACCGGAATCGGCAAGGTCCTTCTCGATGGCGCGACCTGCGGTCTCTCCCATGCCGGCATGTCCCTCGACCTCGGCTCCATCGGCAAGGGCTGGGCGCTCGACCGCGCCGTGGATGCGCTCCGCGCGCACGGCGTCTCCTCGGCGCTCGTCGACGTGGGCGGCAACGTGTACGGTCTCGGTACCCCCGAAGACCGGCCCGAAGGCTGGGCCGTGGGCGTCACGCATCCCGCGACGGGTAACCTCGTGCGCACGTTCCACCTCCGCGACTCGGCTGTGGGGACGAGCGCGAACACCGAGCAGCACCACGAGATCGCCGGGCTCACCGTGGGCCACATCCTCGACGCGCGGCGCGGCCGCCCGGCCGACGGCCCTCTGGCCGTCACAGTCGCCGCGAAGACGGGAGTCCTCTCCGACGTCCTCTCCACCACGGCGTTCCTCCTGGGCCCATCGCGGTTCGTGGGGATCCCGAAGGGATCCCTCAGCGGTCCTACCGGACCGCCGGGCTTCCCCGAAGCGACAGCCGTCGAGTTCGTGGGCTGATGAGCCTGTCCGCACTCCCCACCTTCGGCCAGGGCGGCATCCATCCGCCCTCGCACAAGGGGCTCACCTCGGAGAAGGGCATCGACGTGCTGCCGTTCCCCGACGAGGTCTGGCTGCCGCTCCAGCAGCACATCGGCGAGCCCGCGACGCCGATCGTGAAGAAGGGCGAGCGCGTCGTGCGCGGACAGAAGATCGCGGACGGCGGAAAGACCGGCTCCCCCATCCACGCGACCATCACGGGCAAGGTGAAGCCCGTCGACAAGCGGCCTCACCCCACGCTCGTCTCGGCCGACAGCTTCATCATCGCGGGCTCGGGCGAGGATGAGGAGCTGCCGTTCCCCGAGGATCCCGGCTGGCGAGAGCTGCCCCGGGAAGAGGCCCTCCGCCGCATCCAGGAAGCCGGCATCGTGGGCCTCGGCGGCGCCGCGTTCCCCACGTACAGAAAGCTCACGCCCCCGCCCGGCTCACGCCTCGACACGCTCGTCGTGAACGGCGCCGAGTGCGAGCCGTACCTCACGTCCGACTATCGCCAGATGCTCGCGAGGCCTCTCGAGATCGTCGAGGGCGCTCTCGCGATGGCCCGCCTCGTCGGTGTGAAGAACGTCGTCCTCGGCGTCGAGGACGCCAAGCTCCCCGCTGTGAAGGCGCCCGAGAACGCGGCGAAGGAAGCCCGCACCGACGGCATCGCGCTCCGGGTCGCGACGGTCCAGGTGCGCTACCCGCAGGGCGCCGAGCGACAGCTCGTCACGGCGCTCCTCGGCCGCACCATTCCCCCTCGGGCGCTCCCGTCGGCCGTCGGCGCGATCGTGCAGAACGTGGCGACGGCCGCGGCCGTTTACGACGCGCTGCGCTTTCAGAAGCCCCTCCTCGACCGCGTCGTCACGGTGAGCGGCGACGGCGTCGTGACCCCGAGAAACCTGCGGGTTCCCGTGGGCACGCTCCTCGCAGAGCTCGTCGACGCGTGCGGCGGCGTCACGGCAGACGCCACGCGCCTCATCGCGGGCGGCCCCATGATGGGCCGTGCGCTCCCGCGACTCGACCTCCCCGTGATCAAGGGCCTCAACGGCCTCGTGGTGCTCAAGGGGAAGAGCCCGTTCGACGAGGGCTACGGCCCGTGCATCCGCTGCGCACGCTGCGTGGACGCGTGCCCGCTGGGTCTCGAGCCCGACCAGGTTTCCATCCGCGTCGAGCGGAGCCGCACGCTCGAGACCGAGATGTACGGCGCGATCGACTGTTACGAGTGCGGTTGCTGCACGTACGTGTGCCCCTCGGGCCGGCCGCTCCTCCAGTTCATGCAGGTCGCCAAGTCCGCGCTCCGGCGCGCGGCGGTCCTCCTTCCGAGCCGCACATGAGCGCTGTCGAGCAGGTCCCCTCCCCCGCACCCCGGCTGTTCACCGTCGAGCCCGGGCCGCATGTCCGTACGGACGAGTCGACGGCCGGAATCATGTGGTGGGTGAACGGCGCGCTCGCGCCCGCCGCGCTCTGGGGCATCTTCGTGTTCGGCGTGCCCGCGCTCCTCGTGATGCTCGGGGCCATCGCGGGCGCCGTGCTCACCGAGTGGGGCGTGGGCCGGCTCATGGCGTACCGCGAGGGACCCCTCGACGGCAGCGCGTTCTGTACCGGGCTCCTCCTCGCGATGACGCTGCCCCCGCGCGTCGCTCCGTGGATGGCGTTCCTGGGCGGCGTGTTCGCGATCGGCGTCGGCAAGATGCTGTTCGGCGGGCTCGGCGACAACCTGTTCAACCCCGCGCTCCTCGGCCGCGCGTTCCTCATGGCCACGTTCCCGCTCCCGCTCACCGCCGGCTGGATGCCGCCGCGCCCCATGGACATCGGCCTGGACGCCGTGACCACCGCGACGCCCCTGGCCGCGTTTCGCGAGAAGGGTCTCGACGCCGCGCTGTCGCTCGTGGGCGGGCCGGACAGTCACCTCGCCGGCCTCCTGCTGGGCTTCCGGCCCGGCTCGATCGGCGAGGTCTCGATCGTGCTCCTCTTCGCAGGCGCGGGCGTGCTCCTCTGGCGGCGGATCCTCTCGCCCACGATTCCCCTCGCGATCCTCGCCGGCGTCGTGCTGACCACGGCGTTCACGGGCGCACTGTCGCTGCATCTCCTCTCCGGCGGCCTCTGGCTCGGCGCCCTGTTCATGGCGACCGACTACGTCACGTCGCCCAGAACCCGCAACGGACAGATCGTCTACGGTCTCGTCATCGGCGTCATCACCGGGCTCATCCGCGTGTACGGCGGCTACCCCGAGGGCATCTGCTACGCGATCCTCCTCGCGAACACGCTCGTGCCCGCGTTCGACACCTGGTTCCGCCCGCCGCGGCCCGTCGCGACGGCGTGGACGGGGAGCCCGTCGTGAGCGTCAACGACTCGGTCCGCATCGCGCTTTCCATGACGGGCGCCTGCGCCATCGGCGCGGCGATCCTGGGCGGCGTCTACGTGGGAACCAACAGTTACCGTGAGGCAGCCGACCTCCGCGCGGAGCGCGCGGCCGTCGTCTCGCTCCTCTCCCTCGCCCCGGACGATCCGGTGCTCGAGGTGCGCCAGCTCCTCGACGTTCCGAACCGCCTCGTCGTCTACCGCACGCCGGAGAGAGACCTCGCGTTCACATTCGAAGGCGCGCCCGCGCAACCCGTCGCGGGGGCTCCCCTCGCGTCCGCGGGTCGTCTGTTCATCGCCCGCGGACCCGACGGCGCGCCGCGCGGCTTCGTGGTGGAAGACCAGATCCAGGGCTACAAGACGAAGATCCGCTTCTTCGTGGCGCTCGACTCGGCCTTCGAGGTCGCGGGCGTGCGCGTCGTGGCCCACGAGGAGGACCCCGGCCTCGGTGCCGAGATCGCGACGGGCTGGTTCCAGGCCCAGTACGCGGGCCGCGCCGCGAAGAACCTGCCCGCGCTCGACGTGACGAAGGACCCCATGCCCGAGGACTGGAAGGACGCGCTCCTCCTCCGCGGAAAGACGCCGCGCACCGAGTGGAACGCCGCTCACGGAACCCTCCTGGCCCGGGAAACGACCCGGCCCATCTATGCCGTCACCGGCGCCACCATCTCGAGCCGCGCGCTCACGAACGGCGTCCGCATCGCCGTGGACCATTTCGAGAGGCGCTGGCGGCTCCTCGGCCCCGGACTCTTCCCCCCGCAGGAGGCCTCGCGATGAGTCACGGCGGCGGCAGCCTCTCCCTCCCGGCGGCGACCCCGGGCGCGCTCCTGCGCAACGGGATCCTCACGGAGAACCCGGTCTTCCGGCTCGCGCTCAGCCTCTGTCCCGCCGTCGCGGTGACGACGACGGTCGCGAACGGACTGATGCTCGGGGTCGCGGTGCTCCTCGTGCAGGTGCTGTCGTCCGTCACGGTCGCCCTCACGCGGAACTTCATCCACCCCAAGGTCCGCATTCCCGTCTACACCATCATCATCGCCGTCTGGGTGAGCGCCATCGACATGACGCTCGCCGGCTTCTTCCCCGCGCTCTACGCGCAGGTGGGCCTCTACGTGAAGCTCATCGTGGCGTTCGCGATCATCATCTCGAGGCTCGAGGTCTTCGCGAGCAAGCAGCCCCTCGTCCCGACGTTCTGGGACGGCATGGGCATGGGCCTCGGATTCCTCTTCGCTCTCCTCTTCATCGGCGCTGTGCGCGAGCTCCTCGGCGCGGGCGCTCTCTTCGGCTTCCAGGTGTTCCCGGGCAGGCCGCTCCTCTTCTTCGCGCTCCCCTCGGGCGGCT
>CAZXSG010000109.1:0-8854 GCA_964643185.1 uncultured Holophagales bacterium | reverse complement strand
CGCGGAGCACGCCCGTCTCGAGCATCAGCCAGAACGGACGCCCGCGGAGAATGCCGATGAGCGTGACCGCCACGGACAGCACGGTGGCGAGAATGGAGAGCTGCTTTCCGAGCCTGGCGACGTGGAGCTCGAGCGGGGTTTCTTCGCGATCCTGCTCGTCCACGAGACGACCGATGCGTCCCAGCTCGGTGGCGGTGCGCACGGCGGTGACCACGAGGCGGCCGGCGCCCGCTTCGATGGTGGTGCCGGCGTAGGCCATGCTGGTGCGGGCGGGGAGTGGCGCCGCGCCGTTTACGGGCTCGGGGCTCTTCTCGACGGGAAGGCTTTCCCCGGTGAGGGCCGATTCGTCGATGGAAAGGTCCCGCGCTCGGGCGATGCGTCCGTCGGCCGCGATGATCTGTCCCGCGCTCAGCACGAGGACGTCGCCGGACCGGAGATCACCCTCGGGCACTTCCACCTCGAGGCCGCCCCGCACCGCGCGGGCCGTGGGGCTCGTGAGGGCCCGGAGCGCCTGGAGGGCTTTCTCGGCGCGGTAGTCGGTGAGGAAGCCGAACACCACGGCGAACAGAATGGACGCGAGGATGGCCGCCGCGTCGCCCAGATGGCCGATCGCGACCATGACCCCTGTGGCCGCGAACAGCACGAGGATGACGCCGCCCGTGAGCTGGTTGCGGAGGATGCGCCAGGGGCCGCGGTCCGCGCTCTTGCGGGCCAGCTCACCGGGAATGGGAAGGGCGAGCGCGCTGGCAGGGAGGCCGGTCTCGAGGTTCGTCCCGAGCGCCTGGACCACGTCGGCCACAGGCCGGCTGTGCCAGCTGGCGTCTGCCATCGTTTGAGTGGAGCACTCTTTCCCGGGCGGCGCGATGGGCTGTCTGCATCACCGCGTACGCGGTTGGACCGGGCTTGATCCCGCACGCTCCGTCGACCACGCGCGTCGATCAGGCGGTGTCGACGGAACGAAAATGGACCTGATCGTGCCCGTTTCGCCTTAAACAACGCGTTTAAGGTAAGTATACTTGCCTTAAATCGCCGATCCTGGTCAAATTCGCGCCATGATCGCCCCCCGAGCCGAGCTTCTCGCCGTCCTCAGGCAGTTCAACCCCGGGTGGGACGGAATCAGGTCCCCGGAGCTGCTTGGGTGGAGGCGGGCCGCGTTCCGTGAAGTCGAAACCTGCCTGACGGCTCCCCCCGCTCCGAGGGCGCTCCTCCTGAGCGGCGCGCGCCAGCTGGGGAAGACGACGATCCTCCTGCAGGCGATCGAGGAGCTCCTCGCGAAGGGAGTGCCGGCGAGCCGGATCCTCTACGCCACATTCGATCACCCGCTCCTCAAGCTCATCGGCCTCGACGGCCTGATGCGGCTCTGGAAGGAATACGAACCCGCGGCCCGCGGCGCGGAGTACATCCTCCTGGACGAGATCCAGTACGCGAAGGACTGGCAGACGTGGATCAAGCACCAGGTGAAGTTCGAGCCCCAGCGCCGGATCGTGGTTACGGGTTCCGCCACACCGCTCGTCGTCGACGGACAGGAGTCCGGTCCCGGCCGTTGGCACACGGTGCGGCTCGCGACGCTCTCGTTCTACGAGTATCTCCAGATCAAGGGTCTTCGCGTGCCGAAGCTCCCGGAGGTACAGTCTCTTCGCGAGCTGTTCTCCTATTCCCCTGCACAGTTCGCGCGCGCCGGGGCGCTCGGCCAGGACCTCGTCGGGCCGTTTCAGGACTATCTCATCCGGGGCGGCTTTCCACAGATCGCTCAGATCGAGAGCATTCCCATCGCGCAGAAGCTGCTCCGGGAAGACATCGTCGACAAGGTCCTCAAGCGCGACATGACGGCGCTCTATGGCGTGCGCCGGGTTCTCGAGCTCGAGCAGACCTTTCTGTATCTCTGTCTCCACGATGGCGGGCTCCTCGACGTTCAGGAGCTCTGCCGGAGCCTCGAGGTGAAGAAGCCCACGGTGACCAGCTTCATCGAGCTGCTGGAGCACACCCACCTCATCTACCGGCTGCGTCCGTTCGGCTACGGCAAGGAGATCCTTCGCGGAAAGCAGAAGATCTATCTGGCCGATCCGGCCATCGCGCCGAGCGTTCTCCTTCGGGGAAAAGCTCTTCTCGAGGATGCGTCCGCGCTCGGGCTCGCAGTGGAGACGGCGTTCTTCAAGCACGTGTACACGCGGTACTACGCACAGAGCATCGGCTTCTCCTACTGGCGCGGTGGACCGAGGGGCCAGGAGGTGGACATCGTCGCGGACGTGAGCGGGCGCCTCGTGCCCTTCGAGGTGAAGTACCGCGGGGGGGTCACGCTTCGAATGCTGGCGGGACTCACGGCATTCTGCAGCGAGCAGAAGGTCGAGGAGGCCTACGTCATCACGAGGGACTTCGACGATTTCGGATTGCTTAAGCTGCCGTCGACGGGGGTCGAGACGATGGCCGTCAAGATTCCGGCGCCGCTCGCCTGCTATTGGCTCGGCCGTTCCGAGATCCTGGGCTCGAGCGCGGGCGACGGCGTGTAGGGGCGGCGTGAGCGAGAAGGGGGACGAGGACCGCTGGTGCTACGATCTCGGCGGAGGGGTGTATGAGCCAGGACACGAGAGGGACACTCACTCTCGGGAGCTCCTCTGAAGGGAAGCCAGGGGCTTCCTTTCTCGATGTCGTGCTGGAGCTGAAGCTGGAGGGTCCCCCGGATTGGTCCGAGAATCTGGACCAGTACCTCTACCACGAGAGCGTCTCAACTCACGATTGAATCGATCCTCGGCACCGCATTCCGCGCCGCACTCGGAGGGACGCCGAACTGTCTCCGGAACCGCGCGGTGAAGTGACTGTGGCTCGAGAAACCCAGCTCCTGGGCCAGATCGGACAGATCGGTCCTCGGGGCCGCGGAGATGCGGTTCAGGGCCTCCCGGAGCCGCAGATCCGTGCGGTAGCCGTGAAGGGACGCCCCGGTGAGCTTTCGGAACGTGTGGCACACGTGGAACGGCGAGTAGCCGAGTTGCGCCGCGACGCCCGACAGGGTCCGTGGTTCGGCGAGCGACTCCGCGAGGAGCCGGCGCGCGGCCTCGACGAGGGCCAGGGACTCGGGTCGCGACTCGGCTGAACGTTCCGCCCCCCCGGTGAGAAGCGCGCGCAGGAGGAGGACGACCTCTTCCTCCACGCCGAGCGCGTCGGGCGCCGGGCTGGACCGGAGCCTGTTGAAGAGGTTCCGTTGCCGCAGGTACACCCACGGCGGGCAGGAGACCCAACCCCGGCGTGGCATGCGCGGCTCGTTCCCACCTCGCGGATCGATGGAGGACATCGCGTCGGCGAGGAGCGCGGGATCGACGCCGAACCACTCGCAGGCATCGCCGCGGGGATCCACGGGCCGGCGCTGATATCGCTGCCCGCGGTTGTACACGGTGGCGACTCGGGTGTCGGCCAGGAAGGGTCGCTGGCCCTCGTGCGCGATCTCCACGGCGGTACGGGGGAACACGAAGAGGAAGCTCTCGGGCGGCCCGCTGTCGCGGAAGTGGGGACTCCGCGGCGCGCACCGGAAGAGGCCTATGGTGACGAGGCCCGATCGGAAGACGGGCTTGTCGACGTAGCGCGCGGAGGCCGATTCCACGGCTGCATCCTACGCAACGTTTGCGCCCGGGTGGCTCGCGGGGCGCCGTGTCCCGGTGGGGTCAGGACCGCGGGTACGCTGAAGGCGGCCCGTGCTAGCCTTTTCCCATTGGAACGTCACATCACGATCGTGGTCGAAAAGCACGCCGACACGTACGTCGCCTATCCGTCTGGGACGAAGGGAGTTGTCGTTGGCCAGGGCGCTACTTACGAGGCCGCCATGGCGGACGTGAGGTCCGCGATCTCGTTCCACCTGGACACCTTTGGCGCGGATGGCCTCGTACGTGAGACGCCGGTCGGTGAGGCTTCATAGTCGAGGCGTCGATTACGGTCTAGGAGAATGCGCGATGAAGAAGCGGCTCCAGATTCCCGTGGAGGATTCCGAGTTCGCTGCGATCGAGGAGATCGCGCGGGCAAAGGGCTTGACGGTTGCCGACTGGGTTCGCCAGACCCTCCGCGCAGAGCTTGCCGCCGACGACGAGTACGGTACCCGGCGGAAGCTGGAAGCCGTTCGCGCGGCCGTTCGACACGAGTTCCCCAGCGGGCCCATCGAACAGATGCTCGCCGAGGTCGAGGGATTTCATGTTCCGACCAGAATCGTCGTGAGTGCTGAGACGTTCGAGAGGGTGGTCGAACTCGTGCGTCATCCACGCCGGCCGACGGCCGCGATGCGGCGCCTCATGAAAGGGAGCCGGCCATGAGTCCGGCCGGGGTGTGACCCTGCTCCCGGGCATGCCCGCCTTTTCCGAATCGTCCTCCGAGATCATGAGCGGCACGCTCGTCTTCTCGGGAACCCGCGTGCCGGTGAAGAACCTCATCGACTCGATCGAGGGAGGGGACACACTCGAGGAGTTCCTGGAGGCCTTTCCGTCGGTGTCGCGAGATCACGCGATCGCAGCTCTCGAAGTCCCGCCGTTTGGGAGCGTTCCCGGCGGCGAGGAGGGTAGCGATATTGCGGCGCCCGCGAAGCCCGGAGTAGACTTGCCAATGGTCAAAGACGAGCCGAAAACAGACGTGAAGGCCGCCCTCGACGCAGCCCTTCGCTTCGTGAAGGACCTCTACTCCGAGCAGACTCTTCGGGACGTACTCCTCGAGGAGGTGGAATTCAGCGAGGGCGACCACCAATGGCTCGTAACGATCGGATTCTCGCTCCCGTCGGACGAACCTGGCTTCATGTACTCGCCGCGGCAGTGCGCACGGCACTACAAGGAGATTCGGGTTGACGCCGAAACCGGGTCGCCCGTCTCGATGAAGATCCGCTCGATCTGAGTGAAACGACCGAGCGAACCGCGGCTACGGGGCATGTCTCTGGCTCTGGGCACGATTCCGAACCGGTGCACTCTAATGGTAGCTCCCGGCGACTGATCAACGCCTTGGCAAAGGCATGAGAAGGAGCGAGTTGTGATCGAAGCCCTCATTGGTGCCGCCGTGGGTGTTCTGACCATCGTCGTGGCACGGGCAGTTCGTGGAGAGTATTGGATGTACTCGATTGGTCTGCTCGTCCTGCCCAGCTTGTACGCCTCCTTTGCGCTCAGAGCCGATCTGCCCGCCGTTGGCGTCACGGAAATGATCTACGGCATTCCGTTCGTCGTCGCGGGCCTGCTCTTCGCATTCGCAAGCATTCGCCGGTCGGCGGTCGTCGTCGGTGCGTTCTGGATACTCCATGGGTTCTACGATCTGGCGCATAGCCGGCTCGTCACGAACCCTGGTGTTCCTGCCTGGTATCCCGTGTGGTGCTGCGCGGTCGATATCGTGGTCGGCGTGTACCTCCTCTGGCTGTCACGTCGCATCCCCAACGCGAATCTCCGCGAGGCCTGAGGGTGACATCACCACGATTCCCTCGACACGTGACCGTCATCGGTGCCGCGGGCGGTCTCGGCCAGGGCATCCTCGGCGTATGCCGGGCGGAGGGAATCGGATTCACGGCCGTCGTCCGCTCGCGGCCCGAGCGAATTGCCGACCTGCCTGGTGGATCCCGAGTTGCCGTGGTCCAGTCCCTGGCCGATGAAGCCGCGCTCGCGGACGCATTCTCCGGCTCGGACAGTGTGCTCACGGCTCTGGGTGTGACGGCGACGACGCAGGAACGCACGGCCTTGCTCTCCGCGAACATGGCGGCGGTCGAGCGCTCGATGTTGGCCGCGGGCGTCGATCGCATCGTCGTCGTCAATACGCTCCTCACATCGCAGCCTGGGCAGCCCGCGAGCCGTGCCATGCGCTTTTTCGGGTGGATGCCCGGCACCATCGGCCGCGGCGCCCGCGAGCAGCAGGCAGTGGTCGACGCGCTCGGCAACGGTGCGTTTTCCTCCCTGCGCTGGACCCTCGTGCGGGCCGGACTCAACTCGCGGGGAAAGGACGAGCCTCCCGTGGCGTCGCGGGATTGGGACGGTGCCTCGAACTCCTGGTCGCCCGTTTCCTATGGAGCCATGGGCCGCTGGATGCTCGAGGAGGCCGCGGCCAACGAATATGTCCGCGCGGCGCCGCTCGTGTCGCGTCGTAGGCGCTGAGACCTCTGTGCCCGAAGGTGACGTGGGGCTGGCAACTTTGACGGACGACGCGGACCCGAGGTCGAATTCCTGATGCTCATCGTCGGCGCTGCCGCCTTCCTCCTCATCAAGCTCATCGCCTACACGGCCTGGTGCTGGCTGGGGCTGCGTCTCTTGGCCACGGCGCCTCCCGCTCGCCTTCCCCGCCGGGCCCTGACTCTTGGCCTCGTGCGCCTGGCCCTCGGGTTCGGCCTCGGCTGGCTTCTCGTTCTCGCCCTCACCGTGATCGCGCCGGAGCAGAATCGGCTCGGTCTCTCCGTTCCCGCGTTGGTCGTCGGCTCCGTCGCTCTCCGGTGGCTCGAGTGGTCCTTCGTCGGCGCCCTCGCCTCCGGCCATGCGAACCGGCCTCGTGTCGTTTTCCTCGGCCGTTCCTTCAGGGAGCATCTCTGGCGCATCGGCGGGGTGGTCGTCTCTTTCGCCACCGACCTTGCCAGCATCCTGGGTGTTGGCGCGCTCGGTCTCATCCCGTGCTGACCGAATAGCGGCACCTCGGGGATCGGCAGAGAATCATCGGATACCATCTTCCTATGACGCGCCTGTTCACCGACCGTCTCGAGCTTCGCGAATTCGGGGCAGATGACATCGACGCCTACGCACGCATCTGCGCCGACCCGGAAGTGATGCGCTATCTTCACAGTGGCCCGCTCTCTCGGCTCGAAGCGTGGCGGCAAATGGCCATGTTCGTGGGCCACTGGCACCTTCGCGGCTACGGCATGTTCGCAGCCGTCGAGCGCGCGACCGGCGACCTCGTGGGAAGGATCGGCTTTCTCAACCCGGAAGGCTGGCCTGGATTCGAGCTGGGCTGGACACTGGATCGTCGCGTGTGGGGTCGCGGGTATGCCACCGAGGGGGCGCGCGCGGCTCTTCAGTATGCCTTCCACGTCCTGGACCAGCCCCACGTGATCAGCCTCATCCATCCCGAGAACGTACCATCCTTGCGAGTGTCCTCACGCCTCGGACAAACCCTCGAAGGTGAGGCCGAGGTCTTCGGCATTCGGGTCGGCGTCCATGGGATTCACCGGGGAGGGGCATAGGCCGAAGGCTGATGGCGTCGAACTGACCTTCCCGGCTCCGAGCCTGGAAGATCTTAGGCTTCTCGCCCCTGGCACCGTAAGGAGTCACCGCGTAGGATTACCCCGCGATGAGTCCGCGAGAAAGCCTGCCGTGTCCTTCGATGAAAGCACCCATGAGCCGTCGCATGGCGAAAGGAGAACAAGATGCCAGACGTGGTTCCGTTCTTGACTTATGAAGACGGCATTGCAGCTCTCGAATGGCTGGCCGAAGCGTTTGGATTCACGGAGACAGCTCGCTTCACGTCTACCGATGGGAGACTTTCGCACGGAGAAATGTCGAATGGGGATGGACTCATCATGTTGGCCAGTCCGTCGCCGGAGTATGAAGGCCCCAAGCGACATCGTGGGAACTGCGAGACTGCCGCCTCATGGTCCGCTCTGCCATGGATCATTGATGGTGTTCTCGTCTACGTTGAGGACGTCGATGAGCACTACGCTCGGGCGAAGGCCGCAGGAGCAGTTATCTTGTCTGAACCGGAGGATGGGCCGCCAGCGCGACGATATCGCGTTGAGGATCTCGAAGGACATCGATGGATGTTTATGGCCCGAGACTAGCCAATCTTACAATTGGGCAGCGCAAGGCATTCTCCGCAACGTCCGCGCCCGACTGGTTCGTGTGGTGTGGTGTGGCGAGCCGCAGGGCCGGGCTAGAATCCTGATTGGCAGCCATCAGGCTCGAAATGAAGCCCGTCGTCGAATCGTCCGCAGATGTCATGGGTGGAACGCCCGTCTTCGCCGGGACGCGGGTGCCGGTGAAGAACCCCATCGACTACATCGAGGCCAGCGACACGCTCGAGGAGTTCCTGGACTCTTTCCCCTCGGTGTCGCGGGACAAGGCCATCGCCGCTCTCGCGATATCGTTGGGCCGCTCCGTCATCTGCCATCAGGTCCACGGCATCAAAGGGGTGTCACCATCGTGTCCAGACAATTCCTGAAGTTCATGTCGGCGGCTCTAGTGCAGACGGTGGCTATGGCAATCCTCCTGCAGCCCAAAAACCCCGCCTCGGGTCTTGCCCTATTCCTTTTGGTGCCGGTCTCTGGATGGATAGTCCGACGACGACGCCCGAGCCGTGAAGAGCGGAATCCCTCGGACCGAGGGGGCGTCGCACTATTGGCGGGCCTGTTGTTGGTACCCTTGTCCCTATGGGTTCTCTTCAGGCTCTTCGAGAACGGCACGATCCAGATCCCCAACATTCCAGAGCCACCGCTCTGGCTCTACCGCACTCTTATGGTAGTCGTCTGGTCTATTAGCCTCAGGTTCTTGTGGCGGCAAGCCGCTGAGCAGACCGACGCCACAACGCCGTCACCCTCTCGCCACCCTTGATCCTTCCAGCACGTCTGGCCCTGCCCGTGCTGGTGCTGTGTCTCGCCACGGCCTGCCCCGCGCCCCAGTTGTGCCTATTGCAGGACGCCTCCTCATCAAGCGCAGACGCGGTCTTCGAACTCGCCGACTTGTACGAGAATGGGTTCTTCGGAAGAGTGGACTACGTTCAGGCTCGGAGGCTCTACCTTGAAGGAGCAAATCGCGGGAACCCAATGTGCTTCCGGCCTTTGGCCACTCTCCTTGCAGGGGGGCACGGAGGTGCCGCTGATGTTTCAACTGCATACTTCTGGGGTGCCGCAGACACGGCTTTCGTGGATCCCCGC
>CAZXSG010000108.1:0-8913 GCA_964643185.1 uncultured Holophagales bacterium | reverse complement strand
CGCCAACGGGATCCACCCTCACGCGGATCGCGTCGACGGAGAGCTTGAACTTCGAGAGGTCCAGCTTGTCGGCCACGTCCACGAGGTGCCAGGCGTCCTTCACGCGGAGGAGCGCGCGCTTGCCGTCGTGAGAGAGCTGGAAGCCGTCGGCCTTCTCGGCAAGCGTGTCTTCCTTGCGTTTTCCGAGGTCGTAGCGGTAGAGGCCCGCGTCCGCGCCGGGAGGCGACGCGCGGCGATAGAAAAGCTGACCTTCCGCACCCGCGGCCAGATCGTCGTACTCGGCGGGCTTGAGCGGCATCGCGAGGATGCGCTGCGCGAGCCCGTCGGCGTCCACGACGACCTTCACGGCCTTGTCCTTCTTCGGCTCGGCCTTGGCGTCGTCTTTCTTCGGAGCGTCCTTCGCGGGATCTTTCGTGGTCTCGGCGGCGGGCCCGTCCTTCATCGGCGTCTCCTCGTCGCTCGGCTTCACGAGCGGCGAGGGAACGCCCTTGGCGAGGACGGCGAGGTAAACCGATTCGGTGAGCTGCGAGTCGGAGTCCGACAGCGCGAACCAGTCGGCCACGGGGCCGGCATCGGTCGACGCCACGAAGTACAGGTACTTGCCCGAGGCATCGAACACCGGGCTCCGCGCGTCGACGAGCTCGGACGTGACGGGGATGGACACCTTCTTCTCGAGGTCGAACACGTACACGCGGTTGAAGTAGGTCGCGTTGTTCTGCGTGTACGCGAGGAACCGCGAATCCGGCGACCAGGAGTGGTTGAGCACGGGCACGGGGCCGTAGACGGCGTCGGTCGCGACCTTCGTCTTCTGACCCGAGGTGACCTCCAGGATCCAGATCGTCCGCGTGTTGTCGCGGTAGCTCACCTTCTTCGAGTCGGGCGACCACTTCAGATCCGTGTAGAAGCCCGAGCCGTTGAGCGGAAGGGAGCGCGGCGTGCCCTTGCCGTCGTGTGCGGAGAGCACCAGCTCGACCTCGCCCGTGGCGTCGCCGAAGTACGCGACGGTCTTGCCGTCCGGCGACCAGGCCGGATTCCGCTCGTGCGCGCCCGGCGTCTCCGTGAGGTTGCGGTCGTCGCCCTTCTCGCGCGGGAGCGTCACGATCTCGCCGCGGAACTCGAGGGCCACGCGGCTGCCCGAGGGCGAGAGCGCGGCGTTCCGCACCCACTTGGCGCCCTTGGCCCAGCGGGTGCGGGTTTCCACGAGATCGGCGGGGACGCCGATCGTGAGCCTCTTCGCCGAGCCCGAGGCCGCGTCGAGGAGATGCAGGTATCCGGCCTGCTCGTAGAGGACCTTCCCGTTTCCGGCGCTGGCGTTCAGCACGGGGAAGTCCTCGTGCTTCGTGACGCGCGAGACCGACTTCTTCGCGGGGTCGTACGAGTAGACGTTGAACTCGCCGTCGCGGTCCGAGCGGAAGTAGAGCTTGCCGCCGGCCCACATGGGGTCCGTGTCGTTACAGCGGCCCGCGGGTTGCGGCACCTTGGGCGTCGCGTGCGTCGCGGGGTCGTAGAGGAGGAGCGTCGCCGTGCGGCCACCGCGGTAGTTCTTCCACTGGAGGAACGGCTCGGCGAGCGGCAGGTACGCGAGCGTCCGGCCGTCTTCCGAGTACGCGGCCTTGAACGCCGTGGGGATGGGCAGCTTCGTGGGGAAACCGCCGCCGACAGGCACGGTGTAGAGCTGCTGGTGCCGACCCGTGTAGGCCTCGCGCGGCGACGCGAAGAGAACGGACTTGCCGTCGGGCGTGAAGCCCAGCGCCGTGTCGTTCGCGGGGTGGAACGTGAGCCGCCGCGAGGTGCCGCCCGCGGCCGGCACGATCCACACGTCGGTCTGGGTCTCGTACCGCGCCGTGAACGCGACGAGGCTGCCGTCGGGCGAGAACCTCGGGCCGCTCTCGACGCCGGGGTGCGACGTGAGGCGCCGGACGCTTCCGCCATCGTGACCCGCCGTCCACAGGTCGTTCGCGTACGCGAACGCGATGCGGTCCTTGGAGATCGCGGGGTCGGTGAGGAGCCGCGTGTCGGCGACGTCGACGGCGAGGAGAGAACCAGCGAAGAGGGTGGTGAGGAGGGCGGCAGCGCGCTTCATGCGCCGCGGATCGTACCGGCAGAGTGCCGAACTAGGGGACCGCGGAAACGTGTACGTGCACCTGGACGGCCGCGAAACCGTAGCTCGACGGCAGGGGCGGATACGGCGCGGCCGCTTTCACGGCGGCGAGGGCGGCCGCGTCCCACTTGGAAGAGCCCGATTCCGTCGACACCATGGCGCTGACGAGCTTGCCGTCCTTGGCGACGACGGCCTGCACGACGGTCTTGGCGCCGGGCTTCGGGGCTCCGGACTTCGGCATCCGGTACGAGCCGGCGAGCTTCGCGAAGAACGCCTTCTGGTAGCCGGCGTCGGTGAGCGTGGACTGAAAGTAGAGGTTCAGCGAGGCCTGGACCGCGAGCAGGGAGCCGGCGCCCAAAAGCAAAACGGCGAGGAGAACGAATCTCCTCGCCACATTCCGCTTCCGGATTCCGGAAGACCGGGGCACTTAGCGGCTCGAGCCGGCGGGCTTGGCAGCTTCGGTCGACTTGGCCGCGTCGGCGGGCTTGGCGGCGTCCTTGTCGGCCTTCTTGGCTGAGGCTTCTCCGGCGCAGCACTTGTGGTCGCCCTTCTTGGCGTCCTTGCTGCCTTCGCACTTCTTGTCGCCGGCAAACGCGGCGCCCGAGGCCAGAACACAGAACGCGAGGGCGAGGGTGGTGAGGGTTCTCTTCATCCACTGATCGTAGGCCGCATGCGGCGCGCCGTCAAAGGGCGCGGGGCTGCTCGATGGGGCGCAGCTTCGTGGCCTCGTTGATGAGGAACACGGGGCCCACGAGGAGGTGCACGAAGTTCTTGAGAAAGGCCGGCGATTTCTTCTCGTACTTCGCGTGGCCGATGCCCTGGAAGATCCAGCCGATCACGAACGCGGCGAGGCCGATCCAGGCGTTCGCGACGACGACGGCGCCCGCGTCGAAGATGCAGGAGAGCACCACCATGGCGCCGCCGAGCGCCACGTCGAGCGTGAGGTAGTAGATGGCCGAGAGGAGGACGACGACCTCGGCCGCGGTGACGGTGAAGCCTCCCACCGTGGTGAGCGGCACGGCCCTCAGCATGGCGAGGAGGCCGAAGACGATGAGCGGGATGCCCACGAAGTGGCAGGCCACGTTACCGCTCGTCTGGTGGAAGTGGGCGTAGTCGGCGAGGTGCGCGTCGATCTTCTTCATCACGTCCTCCGTTCCTTCCAGGCCTCCGTCGCGGCGACGAGGGCCTCGGTGATGCCGGGTTCGCTCGCGGCATGGCCGGCGTCGGGCACGATGGTGAGCCGCGAGCCGGGCCAGGCCTGGTGAAGGTCCCACGCCGCCGACGTGGGGCAGACCATGTCGTATCGGCCCTGCACGATGTCGCACGGGAGATGGGCGATCTTCGGCACGTTCCTGAGCAGCTGGTCGTCCTCGAAGAAGCCGGCGTTCCGGAAGTAGTGGCACTCGATGCGCGCGAGCACGATCTCGGCGGGGACGTCGTCCTCCGCCACCGGACCGACCTCGGGCACGAGGTAGGAGCCCAGCTCCTCCCAGCGGTTCCACGCGAGCGCCGCCTCGCGGACGACCGCGGGGTCGTCGCTCGAGAGGCGCGCGTGATACGCGGAGAGAGGGTCCCGGCGCTCCTCGGCGGTGAGCGGGGAGAGGAAGTCCGCGTAGCGGTCGGGCGCGATGCGCTCGAGGCCCTTGCCGAACGTCCACGTGATCTCTTCGGGGCGCGAGAGGAAGATGCCGCGCAGGATCAGCCCCCGGACCCGGTCCGGATGCGCCTGGGCATAGGCCAGAGCGAGGGTGGATCCCCACGAGCCGCCGAAGACGATCCAGGACTCGATGCCGAGGTGCTCGCGGAGCTTCTCGATGTCGGCCACGAGGTCCCACGTGGTGTTCTCCGAGAGCTCGCCGTTCGGCGTGCTGCGCCCGCAGCCGCGCTGGTCGAACAGCACGACGCGAAACGCCGCCGGATCGAAGAAGCGCCGGTGCATCGGCGAGCACCCGGCTCCGGGGCCGCCGTGCAGGAAGACGACCGGGATTCCGTCGAGCGGTCCGACCTCCTCGACGTGGAGCTCGTGGAGCTCCGAGACCTTAAGCCTCAGGCTGCGGTCCGCGACGATCTCGGGAAAAAGAGGCATGGAGCCGCTCATTGTACGGTCTCAGCCGGCCTTGGAATCCCGGCGGTCCGGGGGACCGCCGTCCTCGTCGATCCCGAAGAACCTGCGGATCCGCGTGAGGAGCCTCACCTGCGAGTCCTCGAGGTCCCTGTTGTCGGACGCGCCCTCGAGCACCGAGAGGAGATGCCGCTCTCTCTCGGCCAGGATTCGCGAGAAGTCCTCGGCGATGGCCGGCCGCTTCTTCATGATCTCCTGGAACATCGAGCGCGAGAGCGTGAAGCAGAGGAGCTCCGTGAGCGCGACGACGGTCGCCCGGCGCGCGTCGCCCGTGAGGACGCCCATCTCGCCGAACAGATCGGGACCCGTGATCGTGGCGATGGGGAGCTCCCCCACTCCGGGCGCGGCGACGCGCACCTCGGCCCGGCCTTTCACGAGAAGGTAGAGGTGGTCCACGTCGTCTCCCTGGAGCACCACCGTCTCCCCCGCGAGGTACGGCGCGCGAGAGAGCCGCGGCGCGAGCGCGGCGATCTCGTCCGGCCCGAGGGCCTTGAAGATGGGCAGGGCCTCGAGCGCGGCGAGCCGCTCCGCGAGCCCGCCGGACTCCGCCCTTCGGGCCGAGTCCTCGCCGCTCGTGAACGTGATCGTCTGCGCGGGCACGGCCAGAGGGATACCCGCCCGGTGGAGCGCGTAGGCGATGCGCGAGCGGACCTCGGAATCCACGACGTCGTCGATGGCGAGGTCCGACAGCCAGTAACGGACCTGGTACTCGTTGTAGGACTCCCCGAAGCGCATGAGGAGAACGCTGGGCGCGGGCTCCTCGGAGGCCCCGCGCGGCACGTCGTGCTCGAAGCCGGCCCGCACGGCCGCGAGCACGTCCGTGGGCAGCAGGTTGCGGTCCACGTGGAAGTCCAGCCGGCGGCGCTCCCGGATGAAGCCGTCTCCGGGCCGCTTCCCCTCGAGCATGACCGGGTTCTTGATGAGAACGGAGTTGGGCACGATGTATGTGTTGCCGTCGCGCGTCTCGACCGACGTGTGCCGCCACGTGATCTCCCGGACGATGCCCTTGATCTCGCCGTGGACGACCCAGTCGCCCACCGAGATCGACCCGTCGAGCTGGAGCGCGAGACCGCCCACGAGGTTCTGGAGCGTGTCCTGGAGCGCGAAACCGATCACGGCGGTCACGACGGCCGAGGTCGCGACGATGCCCGTCACGTCCACCTGGTTCCGCGCGAAGAGGAAGACGAGCAGCGTGACCATCGCGACGGCCAGCGCGAGGTCCTGGAGGATGCGCGGCGACTGGACGCGAAGCACGCGCCGCAGGAACGCGAACACGGCGAGGACCGCGAACGACACGAACGCCATGCCCTGAAGGAGCACCGCCATGAAGGCGACGGTGCGGCCCGAGGCCGGCATCTGCGTGCCGTGGAAGAGCTCCGCCACGAAGCGGAGCGCGAGGGAGCCCGAGTAGAGGAGCGCGAGGCTGCGGAGGCGCGCGCGCTCCTCGCGGAGGACGAGCGACACCGTCACCGCGAGGAGCCCGAACACGAGCCCCGCGCGGAAGACCTCGGGGTGCACGAGGAAGGCGCGTTCGAAGGCGTTCATGGGGAGCAGCGGAGGCTAGCATCCGGGCGTGATGCTGATCCCCGACCTCGCGGCCAACGGGCTCCTGCTGGGCCTCGACCTCGCGCTCGTGGGGGCTCTCCTCGCACTCCGGAAGCGCGCCCGTTCGCCCGTCCTCGCGCTCCCGCTCCTCTCCATCTGGGGTGCCGCGGCGCTCTTCGTCGCTCTCTTCCTCGCCCAGGCGTTCGGCCTGCGCTTCTTCGCGGTCATGCGCTTCGTGGGGTTCGCCGGTCTCTGGCACCTTCCCGCGCTGCTCCTGTTCGGGGCAGCGATATCGACATCGAGATCGCCCGCGCTCCGGAATCTCTTCTCCGCAGGCGCAGCCGTGCTCGCGGCCGTCTACGTCTTCGCGTACCACGTCGAGCCGAAGCGGCTCGAGATCACACGCTTCGAGCTACGAACTCCCCATGTGTCGCGTCCCGTCACGATCGTCCAGCTCAGCGACCTGCAGACCGACGGCATCGGCGCATTCGAGGAGCGCGTCGTTTCCGAGATCGCGCGGATCGCGCCCGATCTCGTCGTCGACACGGGCGACCTCCTGCAGCTCACCACGGCCGCGGAGTACCTCGAGAAGGCGGCCGGTCTCGCACGCCTGTTCCGGGAGAAGGCCCCGCGACCGACGCTGGGCTGGTTCGCGCTGGAAGGCGACTCGGACCTCTCGTCGCTCCGCAAGACGCCCTACGAGGGCTCTCCGGTGCGTTTCCTCGATAACGAATGTGCCGCGATTCCCCTGCCGGGTGGCGGCCGTCTCGCGCTCGCGGGGCTCCTCCGGGACACCTCCCGCACGCAGAGCTTCGAAGAGCTCCAGGAAATTCGTGCAGGCTGCGGAGCCGAGCCCGCTCTCACCGTGTGGGCCGGACACGCGCCGGACTACGCGCTGGCGCTCGAAGGAACCCGCGAGCCGTTCCTCGCGCTGGCCGGCCACACGCACGGCGGACAGGTGCAGCTCCCGTTCTTCGGTCCGCCGGTCACGCTCACGCGGGCGCCGCGGGAGTTCGCGGCAGGACGCTTCGCTCCGTTCGGCAAGGGCATCCTCTCCGTGTCCCGCGGCCTCGGCATGGAACGCCACGACGCGCCGCGGCTCCGCTTCCTGTGCCGCCCCGAGCTCCGCGTGATCGTCCTGCTGCCACAGAGTTGACCCGGTCCCGTGGGGGGTCTGGGGGGATCGAGAAACCCCCAGGATCAGGGAGCCATCGGTTTGTGGAAGCGCATGAGGTCCCGCGCGACCACGTCGACGAACGTGTCGGGCTTCATGAAGCCCTTGCCCCACTTCTCGTCGAGCGCCGCGGTGGGCTTGGACTTCACGATGTCGGCAGAGGACATGCCCTTGGCCACGAGCGGCACGATCGCGTCGCGCACGGCGGCCAGCATGTCGCGGAAGGACTTGAGGTCGGACTTCGTGGCGAGCGGACCGTGGCCGGGGATGAACTTCGTCTTGTCGTTCGTGACGCGCAGGATGCGGTCGGCGGCGGCGATCATGCCGTCGATCGAGCCGCCCACACCGACGTCGATCACCGGATAGAAGCCGTTGAAGAAGAGGTCGCCCGTGTGCACGACGCCAGCTTTGCGGAAGAACACCACGGAGTCGCCGTCGGTGTGCGCGGGCGGCACGTGCAGCACGTGGATCTCCTCGCCGTTCAGGTGGAACGTCACCGTCTCCGTGAACGTCACGACCGGCAGCGCGACCTTGGGCGCCGCCGGAACGTTACGACCCATGAGCTCGAGGAACGTGTCCACGCTCATGCGCTTTCGTACCGCGTCGCTCGCGACGATCACGGCCCCGGCCTCCCCGAACGCCTGGTTCCCGCCGGTGTGGTCTCCGTGCCAGTGCGTGTTCACCAGGAACTTCACGGGCTTGTCGGAGAGGGCCGCTATGGCGATCTTGATCTTCGGCGCGAGCGGCGCGTACTGATCGTCCACGAGGAGGACGCCGTCGGGCCCGGCCACGACCCCGAGGTTGCCGCCCGCGCCCTCGAGCATGAAGACGCCCTCGGCGACCTTCGTCGACTTGACCTCGATCTTCGACCAGTCCTGCTGAGCAGAAACGGGCAGACACACGAACAGTGCGAGCAGAGACAGCTTCTTCATGTTTCGCTTACCTCGAGCCGGCCGTGCGGAGGAGGCCGGGCAGCGCCTTGCCGGCGCGGACTTTCTGCGGGAGGTGGATCGTGAACGCCGTGCCCTGGCCCGGCGCGGTGTCGACGGTGATCGAGCCCTCCATCATTTCGCAGAAGCGCTTCGTGATCGCGAGCCCGAGGCCCGTGCCGCCGTACTTCTTCGCGGTGTCGGCGGAGGCCTGCGAGAACGGCGTGAAGAGGTTCGCCTTCTGCTCCTCGTTCATACCGATGCCGGTGTCGCGCACGGTGAACGTGAAGACCGCGCCGTCGTCGTGGTCCTCCCTCGCGACGAGGAGCGAGACCGTTCCGTTCTCGGTGAACTTCGACGCGTTCGAGAGGAGATTGAAGAGGCTCTGGCGGATCTTCGTGAGGTCGGCGTACATCTCGCCGAGGTCCGCGGGGCAGCTCAGCTCGAGCGTGTTGCCGCGGCGCTTCACGAGCGGCGCGATGATCTCGACGACCTCGTTCACGATGTGCGGCACCTCGAACGGCTCGAGGTAGAGATCGGTCTTGCCGGCCTCCACCTTGGAGAGGTCGAGGATGTTGTTGATGAGCTCGAGCTGGTGCTGAGCAGCGGCGCGGATCTTCTTGAGGTCCTCGATGCGCGAGACGGCCTCTTCCTCCACGGCCTCGTCCATGAGCATCTCGGCGTAGCCGATGATCGAGTTGAGCGGGGTGCGCAGCTCGTGGCTCATGTTCGCGAGGAACGTGCTCTTGGCGCGGTCGGCCTCCAGCGCGCGTTCCTTTGCAAGGCGCAGCTCGCGCTCCTGCGAGAGGAGCCGCGCGTTCTCCACCACCTGCGCGCTCTGGGCCGCGATGATCGCGAGGAGGCGTTCGTCCTCTTCGCTGAAGAGCCGTCCGTCCTGCTTGTTGTAGACGACGAGGAGGCCGCGCACCTCGCTCTGGATCACCATGGGCACACAGACGAGGGAGGTCAGCGAGTCGTCCCAGCGGATGCCGCTGAAGCGCTTGTCGGCGCGGGGATCGTTGAGGCGGAGCGGCTTCTTGTT
>CAZXSG010000107.1:0-8919 GCA_964643185.1 uncultured Holophagales bacterium | reverse complement strand
GCGCGTGGGGGGTCCTGTGGAAGGTGTCGGGCGGGGCCGGGGCCGGCAGGACCTGCGGGTGGGGGGGCGGGGGATGCTCGGGCAGCGGGAGGCCGGCCGCGACGCAGGCAGCGGCGGCCAGCACCCCGGGACCGCCCGCGTTAGTGAGGACGGCGGTGCGGCGTCCCGTGGGGAGCACGGGCGCTCCGAAGAGCGCCGCGGCGTCGAGCAGCTCCTCGAACGTCTGCACGACGAGCACCCCGGCCGATTCCAGGAGGGCCGTCACGTGCACGCCGGGAGGCGCGAGCGCGCCGGTGTGCGAGGCCGCGGCGCGCGCGCCCTCGCGCGAGCGGCCCGCGGGGAGAACCACCACCGGCTTCTCCTTCACGGCGCGGCGCGCGAGCCGCGTGAACGACTCTGGATCGTCGAAGCTCTCGAGGTGGAGGAGCACGGCACGGGTCTCGGGATCCTCGGCCCAGTGCGCGAGGAGCTCCAGCTCGCCGAGGTCGCACTTGTTGCCGAGCGCGGCCGCGGAGGAGACGCCGATGCCGCGGCGGAGGGCGTCGCCGAGGGCCAGGAGACCGAGCGCCGAGCTCTGCGTGCCGAGCGCCACGTGCCCGCGGCGTGGCGAGCGCGCCGAGCCCGCGAAGAGCCTGACCTCGGGCTTCGTGTTGATGGTGCCGAGGCTGTTGGGCCCCAGGAGCCGCATGCCCACCTCGTGAGCGCGCCGCACGAGGGCCTCCTCCAGAACCCGTCCCTCGGGCCCGGTCTCCGAGTAGCCCGAGGACACCAGCACGGCGGCCCGGGCGCCGGCCCGCGCCGCATCGTCGAGCGCGAACGGCAGCTCCGAGGGCGGCAGGCAGATGACGGCGAGCTCCGCCGCAAAGCCGTCGGGATCGCAGAGGCTCGGGACGCAGCGGACCCCGGCCAGAGACCGGGCCTTGGGATGCACCGCGACGAGGGGGCCGTTGAAGCCGTTGGCCGCGAGGCCCACGAGGAGGCGCGTGCCCACCTTGTCCTGGTTGCGGCTCGCGCCGTAGACGCAGATGGACTTCGGCGCGAGGACGAGCCGCGCGGAGGCCGCGGAGCCCCTCACCCTTCGCGCGAATGCCCGCTCGTCGGCGTCGGCGTTCCGAGCGATGGGGAACTCCAGGTGCAGCACGCCCGATGAAGCCTTCTGCGAGAGCGGGTAGCCCGAAGCCTCGAAGACGTGGAGCATCTTCGAGTTGTCGACGAGGAGCTCGGCCTCGAGGATCTCGATGCCGCGCCGCCGGGCCGCACGGACGAGGCGCTCGAGGAGCAGCGAGCCGAGTCCCCGTCCCTGCCAGGCGTCCTCGATGGTGAAGGCCGTCTCGGCGGCGGTCGGCCTCTCGGCGAGCCGCTCGTAGCGTGCCCCGGCCACGATCTCGCCGCGCACCTCCGCGACCAGCGCGTAGCGCCCGTCGTAGTCCACGTCGGCGAGGTACTCGGCCTTCTTGGCGTCCCGCGGGGGCACGGAGAAGAAGCGGAAGTAGAGCGTCTCCTCGGAGAGCCGGTCGTACGTGCGCAGGAGCGCCATCGCGTCGGCCGCGCGCATGGGCCGCATGAAGACGGGGGTGCCGTCCCGGAGCAGGACCGTGCCCTCGTCTTCGGCCGGGTAGGGAAGCACTCCGGTACCCTACACGAGAAGGGTTAACGAGCCGGGAGAACCAAGACCGCGTCGCTCACGGCACGGGGGCCCGCCGCATCCGTGGGGCAGTTGAGGATCCGTCCCAGGGCCACGAGCGTGGTCGAGCCGCCGCCGTCGAGGTTGAGAGCGTCCGTGAGGCCGAGGAGCGCCGCGAGCCCCTGCAGCTCGCGAAACGTCATCCCCAGGCTGTGGCCCGGGCGACGGCCGTCCACGGCGACGAGCCACAGGTGACCACGACGATCCAGCCCCACGAGGCTGCGCGGATGCCGCACGGTGTCGAATCCCGGCGACGCGCGTTCGGGGCCGAGGTCGGGCAGCGGACGGCCGCCCGCGACGAGGAGCCCGATTCCCGACACGACGTCCTCGACGTCCTCCCAGCGCGCGAAATCGAAGTCCTCGAGCGGCACGATGCGGCGGCCGCGCCCGGGATACGGGCGGCCCGCGTCGAGCGCGACGCGACCCATCACGACGCGCGCGGTGCGGCCGTCGTCCTCGTCGAACCCGATCGCCGCGCGTCCGAAGGCACGCGTTCCGATCCAGGTCTCCCCGACGCGGAGAAGCGACGAAGGTTTGCCGTCGACCTCGAAGTAGCCGGCGTTCAGGGCGGCGAGGGCACCGTTCGCCTCGGCGATCGAACGGACCTGGGTCCGCGCGGGGGAGCAGCCCTCGGCCAGAGCGACCCTCACGCGAACCTCGTCGAGAGAGAGCTCGAGCGCGTAGACGGCGATCTCGGCGGGAGGATCCAGCAGGCCGGGATCGCGCAGGACGTGGAGCGTCACACCGCGGGCCAGCTCTTCGCCCGGCGCGGCCTTGGGGCGCAGGGAGAAGAGCAGGGCGAGGAGCAGGATTCCGGTGCTACGACGCGTGATGGTTGTCCAGGTCCTTGTACGTACCCGCGAAAAGGATGTCCCGGATGTTGTCGTTCGCGAGGAAATCGTGCGGGAAGCCCAGGTCGACGCGGCTGGCTTCGTCGAGCCGCGCGATCTCCACGGGGCCGAGCTTGAAGGAGAGGCACCCGAGCGTCTGCTCGAGCTGCGCGGCGCGGCGCGACCCCACGATGGGGATCATCACGCCCGGCTTCTCGCGCACCCAGTTGAGGGCGATCTGCGCCGGCGGCCTGCCGATCTCGCGGGCGATCTCGTCGAGCACGCGCGCGATGACGAGGTTCTTTTCCTGCAGGCGCGTGCCCTGCCCCGCGACGAGCCGGCGGGGCTCGTTGTCCTCGGCGGGCGCCGTCTGCGTGTACTTGCCCGTGAGGACGCCGCCGCCGAGAGGCGCCCACGGCGTGACCGCGAGGTCGAGCGCGCGCGCCATGGGCAGGAGGTCCCGCTCGGGCGTGCGCTGGATGAGGCTGTACTCCACCTGGAGCGCGACGAACGGCGTGAAGCCGCGGAGCTCGGCGAGCATGTTCGCGCGGGAGACGATCCACGCGGGCGTGTCGGAGATTCCCACGTAGAACACCTTGCCCGCCCGCACGAGGTCGTCCAGCGCGCGCATGACCTCTTCCACGGGCGTGGTGAAGTCCCACGCGTGGACCCAGAGAAGGTCCACGTACGAGAGCTTCATGCGCTTCAGGCTCGCCTCGACGGCCTGGACCATGTTCTTGCGGTGGTTGCCGCAGGCGTTCGGATCGCCCTTCTTCGTGAAGAGCGAGTACTTCGTGGCGACGACGAAGCGGTCTCTCTCCGCCGCCACGAATTCGCCCACCAGGCGCTCGCTCGTCCCTTCCGTGTAGCGGTTCGCGGTGTCGATGAAGTTGCCGCCCTGGCCGGCGTAGACGTCGAAGATCTTCCGGCTCTCCTCGGCCGAAGCGCCCCAGCCCCACTCCTCGCCGAAGGTCATGGTGCCGAGCGCGATCTCGGAAACGCGAAGTCCGCTCCGCCCGAGGAGCTTGAAACGCATCAGCGGCACGTCACGCGGATGGACATGGCCGCGTTGACCCCGAGCGGCGTGTTGCCGAAATCGTTGTCGTCCCCGCGGAACGTCGTCGAACGGCCCTGGAACCCGGGCTCGCTGTACACGGTGGCCTCGCAGCCCTCCGGCACGCGGATCGACTTCGCCGCGCGCGCTCCCACGTTGGTACGCGAGAGGTCGGTCATGTCGCGGGTGAACGTCTCGCTCGAGCCCGAGAGGCGCTTTCCGGTGTAGAGGGTCACGCCGGGGACGGTGCCGAGCAGCGGTCCGCCGCCACGCCGCGGATCGTCCTGCCCGCCCCGCACGCCGCCGCCCCACGGAGCGTCGCCGCCTCGCGGGACCTCGCGGTCGTCGCCCGGGCAGGTGACGCGGAGGGACGACACACCGTCGCGCCCGACGGCCGTGTTGCCGAGGTCGTTGTCGCGCTCGCGCACCGTCACGTACGCGCCGCGGAAGAACGGCTCACGGTAGAGCGTGGCGCTACAGCCGGGGGAGACGTCCACAGAGCTCGCTCTACGGGATCCGAACCTCGTGCGGTCGAGATCGGGTACGTCCCGGTCGAAGATCTGGCTGGCGCCCGAGAGCCTGCCGTCCTCGTAAAGCGTGACTCCGTAGGCCGGCTCGTCCCACGAGCCCGGTCTCCCGCCGCCCCCGCAGACGACGCGCAGCGAGGAGCCGGTGTCGGCTCCCACCTCGGTATTGCGGAGGTCCTTGTCGTCGCCCCGGAACGTCGAGCTCCGGCCGCGGTAGTACGTTCCCTGGTAGAGCACGCCCAGGCAGCCGGGGGAGATGCCCACCGAGCGGGCGCGGCGCGCTCCGAACGGCGTGCGCGAGAGATCGGGCACGTCCCGGTCGAACGTCAGGCCCTCTCCCGTGAGGCGGAAGCCGGTGAAGAGCGTCATGCCCTGGACGCCGCGGGGGTCCACCACGGGCGGGCTGCCCCAGCCACCCGGGCCCGGACCACCCACCGGACCGCCGCCTCCACCCCCGCCGCCGCGGCAGTCGACCTGGATCGACGCCGATTCCTCGCGGCCCAGAGGCGTGTTGCGGAGGTCGTTCTCGTCGCCGCGCAACGTGACGCTGCGGCCACGGAACCCCGAGCGCGAGTAGAGCGTCGCCACGCAGCCGCGATCCACCCGCACCGAGCGCGCCCTGTCCGCGCCGAACTGGGTGCGACGGAGATCCTGCACGTCGAAGCCGAACGTCTCGTTCGCGCCGCGGAGCGAGGTCTCGGCGTAGAGCGTGACGCCGCGTCCCGGATCGATGTCCCCGGGGCGGCGGATCTGATCGGGCTCCGTGCTCTCCGCTTTGATGATGGGAGCCTGCCCCTGGGCGGGAAGAGTGGAGAGAGCACATCCCAATGCGATTGCGAGGTGCGCGGCCTGGAACCGGCGGGGACTGGCGAGCAGCTTCATGCCCGCAATGATACGGATCAGCGGCTGGTCCGTGGGGAATTGACGATTGCGGTGAGGAGCGCCTCGAGCTCCGCCTGGAAGTCGATCTGGAACGGGCGGAGCCCGGGGTCCGCGTCGAGCACCGCCTGGATGCGCGGTGCGGGCCGCGCGACCTGCGAGAGCCCGACCACGAGGACGTGCGCGCGGAGCAGCAGACGCAGTCCCGCTCCGGGCGGGAGACGCAGCCGGCTCTCGAGCAGGGAGGCGGCCGGCAGGAGGCTCGCAAGGAGCTTCTTCTTCCAGGCTGCGAGCGCCGCGTCGTCGATGTTCCGTTCGAGCGTCACGTGGAGGAGCGGCAAGAGCCGGAGGAGCACGGGCCACTCACGCAGCGAATCCGCGATCACGCGCGGGACGTCACGGCTGTCGACGGCGCCGGCGATGAGACGTGCTTCGAGAGCCGCCAGCCACCCGTCCAGCTCGCGGGTCAGAACCTCGAGGAAGAGAGCTTCCTTCGTGGGGAAGTAGAGGAACGCCGTGCCCTTCGCGAGCCCGGCCTCCGCGGCCAGCGCGGCCATGGTGACCGCCTCGTACTCTCGGTCCTCGAAGAGCCGTCGACCCGCGTCGAGGAGCACCGTGCGCCGTTCGTCCTTGGCGCCCGTGGAGCGCGCGCGCGTGCGTTTCTTCATCCGGCCTTTCCGGGCTGCGGAAACTGGGTCTTCAGAAATCCGTCCCAGGCCCAGTCGGGGAGCAGGCTCTTCTGCGTCATGAGCACGGTCGCCGAGGCCGTAACCCGATATCGCGCCTTCGGGCACCTCGCCGTGATGGCCTTCTCGATGACCTTCGCCACGTCGTCGGCCTCCCCTCCGAGCGGCGCGAGCGGGCCCTTCACGTACGCGTCCGCCGTGGCCCGGGCCACGTTCGCGTTGAAGGACGCGTAAGGGCCGTCGCCCCCGATCATCCCGGCCATGTGCTCCTGCACGGTCGCCGAGAACTCCGTCCGGATCAAGCCCGGCTGGATGAGCACGACCTGCACGCCGAAACCCCCGACCTCGAAGCGCAGGGCGTCGCTGAGGGCCTCCACCGCGTGCTTGGTGGCGTGGTAGACGCCGCCGCCGGGAAATGTCAGCACGCCGCCCATGGAGCCGATGTTGACGATGCGGCCCGAGCCCCTCTTCCGCATGCCGGGGAGCACGAGCTGGCACATGCGCACGAGGCCGAAGACGTTCGTGTCGAACTGCTTTCGGAGCTGATCGGGTGTGACCTCCTCGACCGCGCCCGACTGGCTGTAGCCCGCGTTGTTCACGAGGACGTCGATCGCCCCTTCGGCCTTCTCGACGGCCGTGACGGCGGACTTCATCGAGGTCTCGTCGTTCACGTCCAGGGCCAGCGTGCGGAGCCCCTGCGCCGCGAGGTCGGCGAGGACCTCCTTGCGGCGGGCCGTGGCCGTGACGTTGTGGCCGGCCTTCGCCAGGCGGATCGCCGTCGCGCGGCCGATGCCGGTGGAGCAGCCGGTGATGAGGACGCTTTTTGCTGTTTTGTTGACCATGGGTCAAATAATAAATGACCACGGGTCACGCGTCAACGCCGGAATTTGTTCGGCCCTCCGGGCCCGGGAACGCCTCCGGCGCGCTGAGTTTTCCCGTTCGGGGGCTGCTACGCTTCCCGCCTCGATGAAAGCCGGGTTCGCGCGTTGGTTTTCCTGGGCCAAGGATCAGGAGCTCTCGCGACGTGTCGAGATCCTGTCGCAGTCGCCCGTGTTCGTGGGGCTGCCGTCGGCTTTTCTCGGGCGGCTCTCGGCAAAGCTCTTCGAGAAGAGCTACGAGGCCGGAGACGAGGTCTTCCGCGAAGGCGAGCCCGGCCGCGGCCTCTTCGTCGTCTGGGAGGGCGAGGTGCACCTCCTCGCCGGCGACGACGGCAGCGGGGAATCCACGGGTACAGTTCTCGCGACTCTCGGCCCCGGCTCGAGCTTCGGCGAGCTCGCGCTCCTCGACGAGATGCCGAGGTCGGCGACGGCCCGGGTCGTCGCGCGCTCGAGGCTTCTCATCCTGTATCGCTCCGACTTCGAAGCCCTCGTCGAAGCCGATCGCGCCCTGACCCTCATCGTCATGCGCAACCTCCTGCGCATGCTCTCCGCCTACGTGCGGCGCACGAACCTGCAGCTCGCCGAGCTTCGCGTGGGCCAGCCTTCGCAGACTCCGCCATGAGCCCTCAGATGAACCGGCGGCGGGAGGACGGGAGCTCGGCTCGCGCATCGTCGGCCGTTCTGCCCTGGCTCGGCGTCTTCGCCGTCTGCCTCGTGCTCTGGGCGCTCCGGCATCTCCTCGCGCCCGTGCTCCTCGCCGCGCTCCTCGCGTACCTCCTCAACCCGCTCATCGTCATTTCCCAGGGCGCGGCGATCCGCCGGGATCTCGCCGTGAATACCCTCTTCGCGGTCCTCGTGGGAGGATTCCTGGCGCTCGCCTTCGCCGTGGGCCCCGCAGCCAAGGCCCAGCTCGCCGAGCTGTTCCGCGACCTGCCGAAGCTCGAGGGGCAGATCGACCGCATGGCCAGCGTGGCGCACCGCGAGTCGATGCGGTCCTTCCCGCTCCTCGCGCGCGTCTTCCCCTCCGCCAAGGAAGGGGAGTCGCTGACCCGTCAGCTCCTCGGCGGGGGCGAGGGCGCGGGCGTCGGCGCGATCCTCCTGCCGCTCGGCAAGATCGTGCTCTTCGCGGTGCTCACGCCGTTCTTCGCGTTCTTCTTCCTGCGCGACTCGCGAAGACTCCAGAACGGGCTCATGAACCTCCTGCCGCCGAGGCACGTGGAAACCTCGGTCTCGCTCTGGTGCGAGGTGGACGGCATCGTGGGCCGGTACCTGCGGGGCGTCGCCCTCGACGCCGTGGCGGTCGCCATCCTCTCGTCGCTCGCGCTCTGGGCCGTAGGGATCCCGTATCCCCTCGTCCTGGGGCTCCTCACGGGCGCCGCCAACGTGGTGCCCTTCCTGGGGCCGCTCCTCGGCTTCGCGGCCTCGTCGCTCGTGGCCGTGACGCAGGGGCTCGGGCTCGAGGGCGTGGGGCGCGTGGCTCTCGTCTTCGTGGTGCTGAAGCTCGTGGACGACATGATCCTGCAGCCCCTCACGATTGGCCGGAGCGTGCACCAGCATCCCGTGCTCGTGATCGTCTCGATCCTCGCGGGCGAGCAGCTCCTCGGCGTGCTCGGCATGTTCATCGCGGTGCCGTTCGTGACGATGGTGAAAGAGACCATCCGCATCCTCCTGGAACGCAGGAAGCGGGGCCGGCCCGAGGCCGTCCAGGAGCTCGAGGGCGTGCCGCAGTATCTCTGCTAGCGGGCTGCCGTAACATCAAGGGGACTCTTCACGCCCACCGGTACCAGGAGGCCTCATGTCGGAATCGCCCCGTACGTCGACCCTTCCGTGCCACGTGAGGCTGCGCCTCACCGACGGCAAAGAGATCGAGGGCACCGTTTGGCTCCTGGCCGATCCGTCCCGCGAGTCGGGCTTCACGCCGCTCGAGGTGATCCTCCAGGATTCGAAGGACTTCCTGTTCGTCGGGCTCGACCGGGGCGGGAACATGCTCGTCGCGCGCCGCCAGATCCGCTACGCCGAGATCCCGGCCGACAGCCCCGGCGCGCCGGCCGACCTGCCCGGCGGTGCCTCGCTGGACGTCCTCACGTTGCACCTCGACTCCGGAGAGGAGATCACCGGGGTGCTCCGGTCCGTCGCGCCCCAGGGCTTCGAGCGCATGAGCGACGTGATGAACGCCCAGGGGCCGTTCATCTCTCTCGGAACCGGAGACAAGCTCGTTCTGGTGGCCAAGCCGCGCGTCGTGCGCGTGTCGTTCTAAGAGGAGCCGAGAGATGGCGTCGAAGATCGAAGCCCTCGTCAGGAATTTTCTCCGCACCGACGGAGACGCGCTGTACCTCGTTCCCGGAGAGAAGATCTTCATGCTCAAGGGAACGAGCCGCCAG
>CAZXSG010000106.1:0-8977 GCA_964643185.1 uncultured Holophagales bacterium | reverse complement strand
CTGCCACTCCGAGGCACCGTCCGGCCCCTTCGGCTACCCCGGCCTCACGTGCGAGGGCGAAAAGCCCGTCGCCGAGGACGCGGTTCGCCTCGGCGGTTTCGTGGCCTCCGCCTCTGGACGGCGGCGCGGCAAGGGCTCGTCCCGCGAGGCCGCGCCGTTCGCCGAAAAGGCCGCGGGGATCCGGCTCGTGGTGGGGGAGTCGCTCGAGCGCATCTACCGCCAGAACGCCGTGAATCTCGGCCTCCTCGTGACGGACGATTTCTCGGTGCTCGAGAGCGTGGCCCGGGGCGAGGCGATCCCGATATCGGTTTTCCTCGAGGGCCAGGACGCCATCACCCAGGACGTCATCCGTCTCGGCGGGCTCTTTCCGTACCAGCGGGCCCGGCTCGCGGGAACGGTCGTCGTGCCGGCCGTGACGACACCGGCGAGGCCCATGACGCTCGCCGAGAAGATCCTCGCCAGTCACTTCGTGGTGGATGCCGCGCAGGACGTCGTGGGGGTGCCCGCGGTCGCGCCCGGCGACGCGGGGTTCGTGCGCTGTGACCTCAGGTTCTCGCACGAGTACGTGACGCCCATGGCCGCGACGTTTTTCGAGAACGAGCTGGGAAGGGACGCGCGGGTCGCGGCTCCCGAGGGAGTCCTCGCGTTTCGCGATCACCTGAAGCTCCTGCCCGCGGTGATGCCCGAGGAGCAGCGTCGGCGCGGCCTCCTCGAGGTCGCCGAGGCGCTCGCCACGCGGCAGGCGGCGTTCTGCGCAAGACAGGGCATCCGTCTCCGCGAGGACGGCATCTGCCATTCGGTGGTGACCGAGCACCACGCGCTGCCGGGTCAGGTCGTCATCGGGTCCGACTCCCATACACCGCATGCGGGTGCGCTGGGTTGCTTCGCGTTCGGTGTGGGAACCACGGAGCTCGCGTGCTCCTGGCTCACGCGCGACGTGCGCCTCGCCGTGCCGGCCACGGTGCGGGTCGAGATCGCGGGACGGCTCGACGCGGGCGTGACCGCCAAGGACCTGATGCTTGCGCTCCTCGCGCATCCCTACGTCAAGGGCGGCGGAGCGATCGGCAAGGTGCTCGAGTACGCGGGAGCCTGCGTCGAAGGGCTCTCGATCGACGAGCGCGCGACGCTCACGAACATGTCGGCCGAGGCCGGAGCGTTCACGGGAATCGTCGCGCCCGACGAGACGACGGCCCTCTTTCTGAGCGAGCGGCGCGGCCTTCCGACCGAGGAGGCGCGGGCACTCTGCGCCGGCCTCGCTTCAGACCCGGATGCGTCCTACGAAACCGTGCTCCGCCTCGACGCGCTGGCGCTCGCGCCCCGCGTGGCGCTGCCCGGAGATCCCGGAAACGGCGTCGCGATCGGCGACCTCGTCGAGCCCGTGCTCATCGACATCGCCTACGGCGGCTCCTGCACGGCGGGGAAGCGCAGCGATCTCGAGATGTACGCAACGGTCCTCGCCGACGGGCTCGCGCAGGGGAGAAGGGTCGCGCCCGGCGTGAGGTTCTTCATCCAGGCGGGCAGCGCGGACGCCCTCGAGTGGGCGCGCGCCCGGGGCTACCTCGAGCTCTTCGAGCGGGCCGGCGCGACGCTCCTCGCGCCGGGCTGCGGAGCGTGCATCGCCGCGGGCCCCGGCGTCTCGACGAGCGCGTCCGAGGTGACGGTGAGCGCCATCAACCGCAACTTCCCCGGCCGGAGCGGTCCCGGCAAGGTGTACCTCGCGAGCCCGTACGTCGTGGCGGCCTCGGCCCTCGCGGGGCGGCTGACCTCGTTCCGGCCCGGATGAGCGTTCGGGCGGTTTCGATTGAATCCCCGGGGCTGCGTCCGTATCGTCGCCGGCTGGAAGGGGCTCTCCACCTCATGACGATCCGCGTTCTCGGTGTCCGCGCCATCCGTGCCATCTCCGCCCTCGCGCTGCTGTCCTTGGTCTCACCTCTCGTCGCCGTACCGCCGCCATCGCCCGCGGCGTTGGTGCCGAGCGTTCTCGTCAACGCCCCGGCCGCCGACGCCACGGCCCAGGACACGCAGAGCACCACGGCCCTCACGCTGGGCGCCACCGCCAGCACCGTCGTCGTGGCCTTCAACGACACCGGCAGCTTCACGACGGGAGGCAACCAGGCGACGGGCTGGGCCCGCTCCACCGACGGCGGCGCGACGTTTCTGGATCGCGGCACGCTCCCCGCGAGCGCCGGCGGCGACGGCGGCAACCCCTCGCTCGTGAGAAGCCCCCGCACCGGCACGCTGGTCCTCGCCACGTCCGACTTCGCGCGCGGTCCCTCGCTTCCGGTCTTTCGTTCGACCGACGACGGCGCGACGTTCCTGGCCCCGCTCGAAGGGGCGCCGGGGTACGGCGCTTCCGACGGCCTCGACCGCGTTTCGCTGGCCGTCGACCCGGTTTCGGCCGGGGGCCAGGCCGCGGGCTACGGAAACCTCTACGCGGTCTACCGCAACACGTCCACGCTCCCCGCGCGGGACGGAATCTCGATATCGCGTTCGACCGACGACGGCCTCACGTGGGCGGTCACGGGCGGAGGCGTCGGCACCGTGCTCGGGGCGAAGGGCCAGGGGGCCTCCGTCGTCGTGGGAGCCGATCACGCCGTGTATGCGTTCTGGCTGGACACCGAGTCCATGCCCCGGAAGCACGCGATGCGCAAGTCCACGGACCAGGGAGTCAGTTTCGGACCGGTGGTGAGTGTCGCGGTTCTGAGCAACGGCCTCGACCTCGGGCTCGGGTTCCGCTCCCAGAGCGCGCCGCTCGTCGCCACGCACCCGGTCACGCCCTCGCTCCTCTTCTGCGCCTACGCCGACCAGCCGGCCCTGGGCGACCGGGCCGACGTCTTCCTGAAGACGTCGACCGACGGGGGGGCAACGTGGGGCGCGGCCGTGCGCGTGAACGCGGACCCCGGGACGAACGACCAGTGGGGGCCTGTTCTCGCGGTGGCCCCCGACGGCTCGCGGCTCTTCGTGAGCTGGTACGACCGCCGGAACGACGTTGCGAACTCGCGGTTCGATCTCTACGCCGCGGTGGGCACCGTGGCCGGGAGCACCGTCACCCTGGGGCCGAACTTCATCCTGAACGACGCCCCGATTCCGACCGTCGTGGGCCAGGATCCGGCCCTTCCGCCGGACTACATGGGCGACTACGACGGCGCCTCGGCCACGGCGACCCACTTCGTGAGGACGTGGGGCGACAACCGCGGGGCGAGCCCGTCTCACACGAAGCAGCCCGACGTCCGCTTCGCGCGCATCGCGTTCGCGGGGCCCGGCATCGTGCTCCGGCCCGGCGCGCCCCTCGTCTCGGGCGGGAACGGCAACGCGGCGCTCGATCCTTCCGAGTGCGCGTTCCTCGCCATTCCGATCGAGAACGCCGGCACGGCGACGGCGACGGCCATCACGGGCACTCTGTCCGCCGTGACCCCGGGCGTCGTCGTTTCCGCGGGCACAGGCTCCTGGGGCACGCTCGCGCCGGGGGCGTCGGGCCCCGCCCTCGTTCCCTTCGCTCTCACCGTTCCGGCGCTCTCCTGCGGTACTCCCGTCGACCTGCAGCTCACCCTCTCCTCGGGCGGCGACGTCTTCGTGTACCCGATCCGCGTCCCGACGGGATCGGGGACCGGCACCTCGCAGCGCGTCGACTTCAACACCCAGCAGAGCATTCCCGATGCGAACGCCACCGGTCTCGAGGTTCCGTTCAGCGTCAGCGGAGCGGGGACGGTCGCGAAGGTGACCCTCTCCCTCTATCTCACGCACGCCTACGACGAGGATCTCCTCATCCGCCTCGTCTCGCCCGCGGGAACGACGGTGGACCTTTCGCGGAATCGCGGCGGAAGCGGCGACAACTACGGCAGCGCCTGCGCTCCCGATGGCAACCGCGTGACGTTCGACGACGCCGCGCTCGTGGCGCTCGTCGACGGCGTGCCGCCGTTCGTGGGCTCCTTCCGGCCCGATTCGCCGCTCTCCGCGTTCGCGGGAGAGGGTCTGGCGGGGACTTGGAAGCTGAAGATCGTGGACTCCGTTTCCGGAGACGCCGGGGTCCTGCGCTGCGCATCGCTCGTGGTGACGCCCGTGGCCTGCGCGCCGGCCTCCGCGTGCAACCTCGTGGCGCAGTGCGGGGCCACGCCGTCGACCGGGGCGGCGCCGCTCAGCGTGAGCTTCGGCGCCGTGGCCTCGGGCGGCTCGGGGACTTACACCTATTCCTGGGCCTTCGGGGACGGTGGCCTCTCGACCTCTCAGGCGCCCACGCATGTCTTCAACACCGGCTCCCACATGGCGAACTTGACCGTGAACGACGGCGCGAACACGGCCACCTGCAGCCAGGCGATCACCGCCACGGGCCTTCCGGGTCCGGCGATCGGCTCGGTTTCCCCCGTTTGCGGGACGTTCAACGGCGGGACCTCGGTCGTCGTGAACGGAACGGGATTCGTCGCGGGCTCCCTGGTCACCGTGGGCGGCACGAACGCGCCGGTCACGAACTTCACCCCGACGGCGCTGACCGTGACCGCGCCGGCAGGCACGTGGGGCCCCGCCAACGTCGTGGTCACGAACCCCGATCTGCAGACGTCCACGCGGACCGGCGGGTATCGCTACGTCGTACGAGGCGACGCGAACGGAACCGGGACGATCACCCCGGCCGACACGATCTACCTGAACCTCGCCGTGTTCCTCGGCGGCTCTCCGGTCTCGTGTCCCGTCGAGGGCGACGCGAACGGAAACGGGGCGATCACCCCGGCCGATTCGATCTACCTGACGCTCTTCGTGTTTCTCGGGGGAGCGCCTCCTCCGCCATGAAGTGGGGCTTGCAAGTCACGCGAGATCGGGATAAGTTCCCGTGGAATATGAAATGAGTGGTGGCCGCAACGGCGGTGCGCCATGCTTGGGAGAGGAGATCGGCATGAGCAAGGGTCTTTCGGTTCTGGGGCGTCTTTCCGCGGGAGCCGTGATTGCGGCGTCGTTTGCCCTTCCGGCTGCTGCGCAGGACATCGTGAAGGTGGGCGACGTCACGGGGGTCAAGGGCACCCGTGTGAACATCCCGATCCAGATCAAGGACAACGCCGCGACCGTCCTGGGCGTCGATCAGGCCGTGACGACGAACGTGAGCGGCCGCATCGCCGGCATCAGCATCACCGTCGACTATCCGGCCACGCTCGGCTCCATCGCCACCGCATACGATAGCGGGGCCTTTCCGGTCACCGCTTCGGGTGCCGCGACCGGGATCGTGACGTTCAGCCCTCCCACCGTGCTGACCAACGCGGGCGTCTTCCCGAACCGCTTCACCTACCAGGTCATCTACGACTCGAACGGCATGGGCGGCCCCCAGATCCCCTTCAACCAGGCCAGCCCGACGCCCGAGACCATTGCGGTCGTTCCGTTCCTCATCCCGGCCGGTACGCCGAATGGTCCCTACGTGTTCACGGTGAATGCCGGCGGCACGTCGCTGACCTCGCGCGACGCCACCGTAGAAGAGATCAGCCCCGCGAATCTTGCTCTCGCCACCGGCACCATCACGGTGACCCCGGTCGAGCTCCAGGCGTTCGACGCCGAGTAAGCCTCCTCTCCTTTCTGGAAAGAGACCACCTTCCTCCGGATACGGGGGCTCGAAGGGGGCAGCTCACGCTGCCCTCTTCACGTCTTGCGGGTGCCCAGAAATGACTTGTCTTTTCAACATAAAAGCTCCTACGATACCGAGGATCTCGGAATATCTACTCTCCATGTCCTGATGCGAAAGGGAGGTAGGGGTCTTATGAGGCACCTGTCGCTAATCTCCAAACTCGGGATTCTGGCGCTTTCTGCAAGCGTCGTGGTTCCGTCGAGTGTCTTCGCCAAGGGCCCAAAAGGCTCTTCCACGGCTCCTGGCAAAGGCGGAGGTTCGGCCGCGCAGCCCACCTCTCCCCTCACCGCGGACGGGCTCGCTCAGGAAATCTGGGCCAACGAGGCGCTGTTCAACCAGCTTTCGACGGCCAGCCAGATGAAGCTCGAGCGCCAGTTCGGCTTCCGCCAGAAGCCTCACGCCGTATGGGACGGCGGCTTCGGTGCGCCGAGCCCAACGAGCCCCACCGCGCCCACACGGCCGGAGCGGCCGACCGCGCAGCCGTCGAACTATCTGGTGAACGCGGTGCCGGACCCGACCATTCAGGACACCCAGAGCTCGACGGCTCTGGCGCTTGGCACGGGCAACAACCTCGTCTCCGTGTTCAACGACAGCGGTTCCTACGTTCCGGGGCCCGTGTACAAGTTCACCGGCTGGTCGACGTCG
This sequence comes from uncultured Holophagales bacterium, assembly GCA_964643185.1. Classification (GTDB taxonomy): domain Bacteria; phylum Acidobacteriota; class Thermoanaerobaculia; order UBA5066; family UBA5066; genus JAEUQS01. The sequence continues at coordinate 2,730 of CAZXSG010000106.1, read as the reverse complement.
TCCAACAGCGCCGTGAACTGGACCGACCAGGGAACCCTTCCCTCCACCGTCGGACCCGACGGTGAGGGCGACGCCGGCTCGCCGTTCCTCGACCGCAGCATCAAGACGGGGACCTTTCACCTCGTCACGATCCCGTCCTCGAACCGGCCCAAGGTCCTCCTGATGCGCTCCACCGACGGCGGCGTCACGTTCACGCAGCCGGTCAACGCGGTGCCCGGCCTCCAGGTCGGGGTCGACTTCCCCGACCGGCCGTCCGTCAAGGTCGACAACATTCCCGGCAACGCCGAGAGCGGCTTCGGCAACGTGTACGTCGCGGTCCGCACGTTCCGTACCTCCGGAATCGTGGGCGGCGGCGTGCTGCTGTTCCGAAGCACCGACGATGGCAGCACCTGGGGTCCCGAGGGCGGCACCCTCGTCAGCTTCGACGGCCAGGCCGGCGAGGTCACGGTGGGCGCCGACCACTCCGTCTACGTCTCGTGGTTCGACTACTCCCAGCCCGTGCGTGCGCTCAAGATGCGCCGCTCGACCGACTTCGGCGCCACGTTCGGCACGACGCGCACCATCGCGAGCCTGAACGGCACCGGACTCTTCGGAGACCTGAACATCGGGATGCGCACGAACTCGGCGCCCCACTGCGAAGCGCACCCCACGCGCGCCCAGCGGCTGTATTGTGTGTTCAACGACCGTCCCGCCATGGGCGCCGACCGCGCGAACATCTACTTCACGACCTCCGACAACTTCGGCGCCACGTGGACGCCGCTCGTCACCCCGCTCAACTTCGACGATCCGACGACGAACGACAACTTCCACCCGTCGATCACGCTGAACCCCGCCGGCACCGCGGGCATGGTCTCCTGGTACGACCGTCGCCGCGATGCGGGCAACCAGCAGCTCGACGTCTTCGGTGTGACGTTCCAGGTCAACCCCGGCACGGGCGCAGGCTCGTTCGGCTCCAACTTCCTCATCACCACGGTGAGCTTCCCGCCCGCTTACGCGCAGGATCCTTCGGTGGGCGTCCGCTACTTCACGGACAACGACCAGTCCGATTCGAGCGATGACACGTTCTATCGCGCGTGGGCCGACAACAGGCTCTCCAACGCGTTCCACCAGTTCCAGCCGGATGTCCGTATCTCCGCGATCCCCACCGCGGGTCCCGGCGCGAACCTCGTGTACCTCTCGACCACGATCGTGAGCCCCGACGCAGACGGTCAGATCGACGCGAACGAGTGCAACCAGCTCACCGTCGTTCTCCGCAACTACGGTTCGGCCGATGCGACGGCCATCGTCGGCTCGCTCGTCTCGAGCACGCCGGGCGTCACCATCTCTCAGACCCCGCAGGGGTATCCGACCATCCTCGCGGGTGGGGGAAGCGGCGGCAACACCAGCCCCTTCTACCTCACCACGGGCCCGGGCTTCGTGTGCGGCAACCCGATCGACCTGACCATCAACGTCACCACGGCGCAGGGAGTCTTCAACCTGCCCTTCTCCCTGCCTTCCGGCACGCCCCAGATCCTGCGCTTCGACAACAACACGGTGACCCCGATCCCCGACTCGATCGGTATGTCAGGCGGACCTGTGGTCTTCATCCCGTTCGTCGTCTCGGGTGTCACGAGCAACCTCACCGACGTCGACCTCTCCTTCTTCATCAAGCACTCCTACGTGGGTGATCTCGTGATCGGCCTCCAGCCCCCGGGAGCAGCGATCGGCGTTCTCGCGGTGCCGTACTTCCTCCCCAACGGCACCCCTGCCGGAGTTCCCGACATGGGATCCGCCTGCATGGACCAGAACCGCTTCATCTTCGACCAGCAGGCCGCCACGTCCATCAGCAATGCGACGCCTCCGTTCGTCGGTCGCTTCTCGGGTGCGACGGGCTTCCCGCCGCTCCTGGGGTCCTTCGTCGGCATGACACCGGCCCAGGCCAACGGTGTATGGAACCTGGTCGTGCGTGACTTCGCGGCCGCCGACACCGGCGACGTGATGTGCGCGTCGCTCATCCTGAGCCAGGCGGCCACGTGCGTGGGTGGCGGCACCTGCCCGCTCGCGATCTCGTGCGGCGGGACGCCCACGAGCGGCGTCGCCCCGATGAACGTGAGCTTCAACTCGGCCGCGGCGGGCGGCACCGGCGCCTATTCGTACAACTGGACGTTTGGCGACGGCTTCACCGGGAATATCGCGAACCCCGTTCACACCTACACGCTGCCGGGCGCCTATACGGCCACCGTGACGGTGAACGACGGCATGACGACGAGCGCCCCGTGCTCGGTCAACATCACCACCGGCATCGCCGCGGTCACGCCCGTCGTTTCGGCCGTGACGCCCGATTGCGGAAACATGGTGACCGGCGGAACCGTCCTCACCATCACCGGCTCCAGCTTCGATCCGCTCGCCACCGTTTCGGTCGTCGGCATCCCCGCGACCGTTACCGTCGACTCTCCCACTCAGATCACGGCGGTCACGGCCGCTCCGCCCCCGTCCTTCCCGAATCCGGGCTCGGCGGTCACGGGGAACGTCGTCGTGACGAACCCGGGCGGCTTCTCGGGCACCATCACGAACGGCTTCACGTACGCCGTGCGGGGTGATGCCAACAACACGGGTACCCTGGAGGCGGCCGACATTTTCGCGATCAACTCCCGCCTCACCCTGGGTATTCCTCCGGCTCTCCCCTCGCTCTGCAACTACGACGACAACACCCGCGCCCCCGTCGGGGCGTCGGCAATTTTCTTCCACAAT
>CAZXSG010000105.1:0-8984 GCA_964643185.1 uncultured Holophagales bacterium | reverse complement strand
TTGGTCTGCACGAAATCCTCGGGGCCATGGATGGAGCGATCGACATGGCTTTCGGCGGCGAAGTTGACGATGGCCCACGGCCGCATCTGCGTCAGGCACTCCGAAACGCCGGCGAAATCGCCGATGTCCGCGTGGATGAACCGGTAGCCCGGATCGGCCTGAAAGGCCGCCAGGCTTTCCGGGTTTCCGGGGTTGGTGAGCTTTTCCAGGTTCCCCACCGGGCCGGCGCCGGAATCCCCCGTATAGGTGCGGGCGCCAACCTGCAGACGGCGGCTCGACCGGACGCGGATCGCGCCGAAGTCGCCCGAGCGGCCGAAGGCATTGCCGATGACGTCGACGAACTCGCGCGAGCCGAGCGCCGGGATCGACACGGGCGAGAGCGTGGGCTGGCTGGCGGGCGGCTGCTCTTCGCTGAAGCGGCCGTTGCCGAGGAACTGCATCGTGAACGTGCCCTCGGTGGCCTCGGTATTCGTGATGTTCACGTCGCTCACGTACAGCGTGACACCCTGGAAGCGCGCGACGGAGGGGATCACGTAGCTGTAGGGGTAGTCCACGGCGACACGGCTCACGTTGAACTTCAGGCTGCCGCCCGAGGTCGGAACGATGTTGGCCGGGTTCATGGGATCCCGCGAGCCGATCCCCGAGACGATGAACGTGTACGTGGTGCCTGCAGACAGCGCCATCGTGACCGCGGACTGGAGGCTGCCATCCGCGTCGTCGTTGCAGCCGCTCGTGACGGGCACGAGGTTCGTGCAGGTCCCGGTGAACGCCTGCATGATCGTGTCGTAGTCCCCGCCGGGCGCGGGCGTCGTGCCGGCGAGGCTGATCCGATAGTTGTCGGTGACGCTCGGAACGAAGGTGAACCACACAGACTTCGAGGCGGCGGGTTTCTCACCGATGCACAGGAACGCGGGATCACCCTCGGACGTGGCCTCGCGGGTGTCGGTGGTGATGGAGAAGCCGCCGGCCGGAATCGAGGCGGGGATGAGGAAGGCACCCGTGCAGATGTCGTTTGCCGGAGGGGCCGCCTGGCCAAGCACCGGGACGCACGCAAGGGCGGTGAGAGCCAACCGGCGGATCGAACGGATTTTCATCGAGTACTCCTTTTGGTTGCGGGAAAGGGGACGATCGGAGGGCGGGAGCCTTCCGGGGTAGTGTCGCGAGGAGCTCTTATCCCCCGCGTGATTCAAGGTACGCCCGGGTAGGAAATCCAGGACAAACAGAATTTTTTCACCGTGGGAAGTTCCCGGTGATGTCGAGGAAGCTGCCGACGTTCTTCAGGGTCAGCGCGATGCGGTAGTCCCGCTGCGGGGTGGCTGTCAGCCGGAGGTCGCGCACCTCGGCGAGGATCTTCCAGCAGGAGCCCTGCACGGTCAGCAGGGAACGGGTTTCGAGGGCCCTGCCCCGCGTGAGGTCGTAGCTCGCCTGGACGTCGAAGCGCAGGAGCTTCGGAATGATGGGCACGCCACCCGTGACCCGGAGCTGCGCCGACCCCTGGCCCGACACGGGCCGGCTGTCGAAGAGCGACAGCGCGACCGCCGTCTCACCGGCCGTGATGCTCGTGTTGAGGCTCGTGGAGGTGATCTTCGAGTTCTTGGCGTCGTACGTGGCGCGGGCATCGACGGAAAGGCCGGAGCCGGCGTTGATGCGCAGGGTCGCGTCGAATGGCTCGGTCTTGGTGGCATTGGGCGAGCTCTGGAGCGCGGTGGGCAGCTCGAAGCGGTAGCGCCCGGCCAGCTCGAGCGACGCGATCTCGCGAGCGGCTCCCTTCCCCGCCTTGCCGAGCAGGCGCTGCACGAGCGCGTAGCGCACGGTGTGCGTCGGGCTCGCGAAATCCACCTCGTCGAAGCTCGGTGTCCGGGCCTGATCGGTGATGTCCGGGATGTAGTCGTAGTCGAATCGCGGCTCGATGACGTGCTTGAGCTTCGTGTAGGAGCCCAGCTTCATGTCGAAAAGCTTTGCAAACGACGGGCCAGTGAGCTCCAAGCCTCCCTGAAAGTAGGACCTCATGTAACTGCCGCCGGTGAGCGTGTCGGGCCCAGGCGGGATGAAGATGTCTTTTTCGAGCGACTTGCCGTACCCCGTGATGCGGTATCCGGCGTCGGCCCTCAGGGAAAGCCAGGGGAAGGGCGAGAGAGGCGCCGAGACACGCGGGAAGAGATCGAAGCGCGCGTACTTCCCCTCAGGGCCCGTACCCTGCTTGTCGATCGAGAGGAACCCGGCGCGGCCCTCGGCCTCCACGAAGACGCGCTGCCCCAGCACGGCCGTGGGCCGCATGCGCAGGTCCAGCTCCGGGAGCCGCTGGCTCGTGACGGTGGTCTCGCCGTAGAGCGCCTCCTCGTTCGAGACGCGGAGGTTCGCCGAGAGCGCGCCGAGCGTCTTCGTGACGAAGGCCTCGGAGCGAAGGGCACGCGCGGAGTTGTAATCGAAGTCGCGGTTGTAGCTCTGGAAGAACGCATGGTTCGAGTCGGCGCGCCACGCGGCCACACCGCGGAGCCCGGGGCCGAGGTCGTCGGCCAGGAGCGACCCGCGCGTCTGCCACTCGAACGTTCGGAGGTCGCGGTCGTAGGTGGTGTATCCAACCCCTTCGAGCCGCGTGCCCTCCGAGGGCCGCGCCCGGAGCTCGAGGCCCAGCCCCAGGTATTGCTTGGAATAGAGATCCGCCGAGAGCGTGGCGTCCCAGGAGCGGCCGAGCACGGCGTAGTAGGAAAGCCCCAGGAACGCGCCCCGATTGCGACTGTAGCCCACGCCGGGGATGAGGAACCCCGATGCGCGGTCCTGCTTGGCTGGCCACAGCAGGTAGGGCGTGTAAAGAAGCGGGACGCCCCCGAAGCGGAAGACGACGTTCTTGAGCCTCGCATAGTCCTCGAGCGTGACCCGTCCGCTCGAGACCTTGAACGACCACGCGGGCTTCTCCCCCTCGCAGGCCGTGAGGAGCCCGTCGGTGATGTTGAACGTGCGGGGGCCTACCTTGGAAAGCAGGGCCCCTTTCAGGTGCAGACCGCCCGGAAGATCCACACTGCCGTTCGTGATGACCCCGATCTTCTCGTTCAGGTCGAGATCCACGCGATCGCCGGTGAGCCGCGAGAGACCCTGCTCGAGCACGACCGTGCCCTCGGCCGTGATGGTCTTCTTCCCGTAGTCGGCGCGGACCATCTTGGCCTTCAGGCGGATGTCCTGGTACTCCACGGTGACGAAAGACCCTTCGGGGGCGTACGTCTCGGAGATCGTCTCGCCCACGAGCACCTGGCGGCCGCCGCGGCCTTCGGGAACGGACACGCGCACGCCACCACCGGCCTCCGGCATCTTGAACTTGAGGTCGAAGGCCGCGCGCTCGCGGAAGCGGCTGCTGAACGGATCCGACTCGAACGACGACTGGGCGTTGGCGACGCTGGCGACGTTGGCAACGCCCGCGACCGCCCCGAAGACGAGGACCGCGGCTCTGAGGACTCGCCTCAGCGTCTCAGATCCTCATCTCGGGGACGTCGGCGCCGATCGTGAGGGCGGGTTCCGTCGCGGCGACGATCTCTTCCACGGAGACGCCGGGAGCGCGTTCCACGAGGACCAGTCCGCGGCCCGGGACGACGTCCAGCACGGCGAGGTCGGTGATGATGCGGTGAACGCAACCCTTGCCCGTGAGCGGCAGGTTGCAGCGGGAGAGGACTTTCTTCTCACCGTTCTTCGCGACGTGCTCCATGGTGACGACGACGCGCTTGGCCGCCGCGACGAGGTCCATCGCGCCGCCCATGCCCTTGACCATCTTGCCCGGGATCATCCAGTTCGCGAGAGAGCCCTCGGCGTCGACCTGCATGGCGCCCAGGATGCAGAGGTCGATGTGCCCGCCGCGGATCATCCCGAAGCTGTCGGCCGAGGAGAAGAACGCCGCGCCCGGAAGCACCGTGACGGTTTCCTTGCCGGCGTTGATGAGGTCCGCGTCGAGGTCTTTCTCCGCGGGATACGGCCCGAGCCCCAGGATGCCGTTCTCGGACTGGAGGATGACCTCCATGCCCGCGGGGATGCGGTTGGCGACGAGCGTGGGAATGCCGATGCCGAGGTTCACGTACATCCCGTCGCGCAGCTCCTGCGCGGCGCGGGCGACGATGCCGTCGCGGTCGAGCTTGCTCACTTGGTCACCGTGCGTACCGTCCTGCGCTCGATGCGCTTCTTCCGCGGCGCCACGACGACGCGCTTCACGAAGATGCCGGGCGTGTGCACCTGGTCGGGGTCGAGCGTGCCCACCTCGACCAGCTCCTCGACCTCGGCGATCGTGATGCGTCCCGCCGTCGCGGCCATCGGGTTGAAGTTCCGGGCGGTCTTGCGGTAGACGAGGTTCCCCATGCGGTCGCCCTTCCAGGCGGCCACGAGCGCGAAGTCGCCCACGATGCCGCGCTCGAGGACGTACTCCTTGCCCTCGAACGTGCGGGTCTCCTTGCCCTCGGCGACGACCGTGCCGGCCCCCGCGGGCGTGAAGAAGCCGGCGATGCCGGCGCCGCCGGCCCGCATCCGCTCGGCGAGCGTGCCCTGGGGCGAGAACTCGACCTCCAGCTCGCCCGAGAGGTACTGCCTCTCGAACTCGGCGTTCTCGCCGACGTAGGAGGAGACCATCTTCCGGATCATCTTCTTCCCGAGGAGGATGCCGAGCCCCCAGTCGTCGACGCCGCAGTTGTTCGAGACGCACGTGAGGCCGTTCACGTCCCGTTCCGCCAGCGCCGCGATGAGGTTCTCGGGAATGCCGCAGAGACCGAACCCGCCCACGACGAGCGTGGCCCCCGAGGGGATGTCCGCCACGGCGGCCTTCGCGGCCTCCTCCGGCGACGCCGCCCGAACCACCTTGTCGATCACAGGACCTCGACCACCACGGCGGTGGCCTCACCGCCCCCGATGCAGATGGACGCGAGGCCGTAGCGCTTGCGGCGGGCGCGGAGCGCGTGAACGAGCGTCGCGACGATGCGGGCGCCCGAGGAGCCGATGGGGTGTCCGAGGGCCACGGCGCCGCCGTTGACGTTCACCTTGTTGCGGTCGAGGTCGAGGTCCTTGACGAACGCCATCGCGACGACGGCGAACGCCTCGTTCACCTCGAAGAGGTCGATCTGCGAGACGGTCATGCCGGCCTTCTCGAGGGCCTTCTTCGCGGCCGCCGAGGGGGACGTCGTGAACCACTCGGGCTCTTGCGCGAAGGACCCCTGCGACACGATGCGCGCGATGGGCTTGAGCCCGAGGTCTTTCACGGTGGCGTCGTCGGCCAGGACGAGGGCCGAGGCACCGTCGTTCAGCTTGGACGCGTTCGCGGCCGTGACCGTGCCGTCCTTCTGGAACGCGGGCTTCAGGGAGCCCATTTTCTCGAGCTTTTCCTGAGGGGTCGCGAAGGGCTCCTCGTCGCGGTCGATGACCGTCGCGCCCTTCTTGCCCTCGACCGTCACGGCGGCCATCTCGGCCTTGAAGTCGCCGGCCTCGTTCGCGCGGCGGGCCCGCTGGTAGCTCTCGAGGGCGTAGGCGTCCTGGGCTTCCCTCGTGAACCCGTACTTGCCGGCGCAGAGCTCGGCGCAGTTGCCCATGTGGGTGTTCTTGTAGGGGTCCCAGAGGCCGTCGTGGATCATCGAGTCGACGAGCTGCGCATGCCCCATCCGAAGGCCCTGGCGGCCCTTGGGGAGAAGGTACGGCGAGCCCGACATGGACTCCATGCCGCCCGCGACGACGACCGCGTACTCGCCCGTCCGGATGGAGTTCGCGCCATCCATCACCGCGCGCATTCCGGAGCCGCAGACCTTGTGGATGGTGACCGCCCCGGCCGACTTGGGGATGCCGGCCTGGATCGCGGCCTGCCGGGCCGGAGCCTGGCCCTGCCCAGCCTGGAGCACGTTTCCGAGAAGAACCTGGTCGACCCGGTGGGCGGGCACCTCGGCCTTCTCGAGGGCGGCCTTGAGGGCCACCCCGCCGAGCTGCGAGGCCGTGAGGGAAGAGAGCCCTCCCAGAAAGGTGCCGATGGGCGTCCTCTGGGCCGAAAGGATGAGCACGTCGTTCAATGGTCCTCCGTGTGATGCGGCGCCCGGTGACCGGCGCCGACGGACCGCATTCTAGAGGAACGAATCCCGGCGGAAGGCGAAGGCCGTCACGGCTATCCTCGGAGCCGGGATGAGACTTCTCGCCGTGGACTTCGGGGAGGCTCGCGTGGGCCTCGCGGTGTCGGACGAAGCCGGCCGGATGGTGGTTCCCGTGGGCGCCATCCAGCGGACGAGCGACGCTCAGGCGGCCCGGGAGGTGAGCGCCGCCGCGCGGGAGCGCGAGGTCGTGGCGATCGTCGTCGGCCTCCCGCGCAGCGAGGACGGCAGCGAGGGGGCCTCGGCCCGGAGGGCCCGCAATTTCGGGCGCCGCCTGGGCGAGGAGAGCGGCCTTCCCGTGCTCTTCCAAAACGAGGCGCTCACCACGGTCGAGGCGGAGAGCTCGCTTCGCGAGGCGGGCCTCTCGGCGGAGAAGCGCAAGGGAGCCCGCGACGCCGAGGCCGCCGCGGTCATCCTGCGGGACCACCTCGCGGGCCGGGAGCGGAGCGAGGCATGAGGCGCTTCCTCAAGGTCGTGGGCTGGCTCCTCTTCGCCCTGCTCCTCGCCGCGGGCGCCGGGGCGTTCGCTGTGAAGCGGCTCCTGGAAGAGCCCTGGAAAGGCTTCCCCGAAGCGGAGAAAACGGTCGACATCGCTCCGGGCACGAGCGTCCCCGGAATCCTCCACCAGCTCGAGCGGGAGGGGATCCTCCGCAGCCGGCATCTGGGCACGCTCGCGATGCGTCTCTCTTTCCAGGGCCGCGCGCTGAAGGCCGGCGAATACCGGTTCGCCTCCGCGGCCACGCCGGCAGAGGTCCTCCGGCGCATCGCCGAAGGGGACGTCGTACGCTACCGGGTGACCGTTCCCGAGGGGCTCGCTGCCGCCGAGATCTTCGACCTCCTCGTCGCCAAGGGCTTCGGCCGGCGCGAGGTCTATCACCGGCTCTTCACGAACGTCGCCGCGTTCCCCGGAGTGCCCACGGAGGCGCCGAGCCTCGAGGGGTTCCTGTTCCCCGATACCTACCTCCTCACGAAGGGCATGGACGAGCCGCGCATCCTCACGCTCATGACGAAGGAGCTCACGAAGCGGCTGCCCGCGGGCTACGAGGAGAAGGCCCGGGCGCAGGGCTTCACCCTCCTCGCGGCCGTCACGCTCGCGTCGCTCGTCGAGAAGGAGACCGGCGTCGGCGCGGAGCGGGCCCTCGTGTCGGCCGTGTACCGCAACCGGCTGCGGAAGGGGATGCTCCTGCAGTGCGACCCCACGACGATCTATGCCGCGAAGAGAGCCGGCGCGTGGAACGGCTCGATCACGAGGCAGAATCTCCAGCTCGACGAGCCCTACAACACGTACGTGCGTCCCGGTCTCCCGCCGGGACCCATCGCGAGCCCCGGTCTCGCCGCGCTTTCGGCCGCTCTCGAGCCCGCGAACGTCCCGTGGCTCTACTTCGTGGCGACAGGGGACGGAACGGCCGCTCACCGGTTCGCGGAGACCTACGCCGAGCACCAGCGAAACGTCGCGCTCTACCAGAAAGCCCGCCGCGCGGCGCGAGGCACGTGAGCTACACTCGAAAGCGTTCCGTCATCGGTGTGGTGCGAGGAGTGACATGAGCGCGAAACCCGCTCTCCCCCGGCTTTTCGGCCCCTACGTTCTCACGAAGTTCCTGCACGCGGACGCGCTCGGAGAGGTCTACCGCGCGGGCACCGCCGCTGGCAAGAACATGCGGCCGTTCCTGCTGATCCGCATCTTCAACGGTGAGTCGATCGATCGCGAGGCCCTCTTTCCCGCGATGGAAACGGCCGTGGACTACATCGAAGAGGTGAAGGGGCCCGCCGTCGCCAAGGGCGCCGTTCTCGGCGTGGTGGACGACACGCCCTTCGCCGGCATCGAGTACGTGCCGGGCCGCACGCTGGACAAGCTGCTCACGCCGCCCGGTCAGGATCCCGTGGCCCTGCCGCCCGAGCACGCGCTCCTCATCACCGAGAAGATCCTCATCGCGCTCGAGGCCTCGAAGGCCATCGCGAAGGGCACGGGTGCCCCGCACGGCTTCCTGGCTCCGGCCTTCGTCTCGGTTTCGAACGACGGCGACGTTCGCGTCTACGGCGCGGGCCTCGGAAACGGGCTCGTGCCCTCTCTCAAGAACGAGAAGGCGCGGGTGCCTTACGCGCCGTACATGGCGCCCGAGGTGCTGGCGTCGGGCAAGTCCAGCGCGCCCGGAGACATCTTCTCCGCGGCCGCGATCCTCTTCGAGTGCCTCACCGGAAAGCCGCCGGCGGCGGGCCTGGCGCTCGAGACGCTCGCGACGAGCGTTCTCGCCGTGAACGGGAACCCGATTCCCGACGACATCAAGCGGCTCCTCTCGCGCGGTCTCGCGAACGACCCCGGTCAGCGCGCGGGCGACGTCGTCGCTTACCGCAAGGAACTGGGCAAGCTCCTCTACGGCGGCCCTTACGCGCCGTCGACGTTCAACCTCGCCTTCTTCATGCACCACCAGTTCGAGAAGGCGATCGAGCAGGAACGCAAGGAGCTCGCTCACGAGGAAGAGTACGACCCCAGGCCGCTCGTCGCCGCGGAAGAGGCCGCGGCCAAGGCCCCCGCGCGTCCCCGCGTCGCTCCTCGCGACATCACGCTCCCCTCGTTCGGTGTGTCCTCGGAGACCGGCGCTCAGACGCTGGGCGGCTCGCCCGTCCCGAAGAAGGGCGGCCTCCCCATTCCGCTCATCGTCGCGGCGGCGGTTGTCGTGATCGGCGGCGGCTTTGCGTTCCTCACCCTGAAGAAGAAACCCGAGCCCCCGAAGCCGGTCGACACCGCCGCGGCCGCGACCCCCATTCCCGCGGCCACCGCCACGCCGGCCCCTCCCCCGACCCCCGTGATCCGCGGCAAGGGGGACCCCGCCTCCCAGGCCGCGCCCCAGGCGGAGCTCGCCAAGGCCGAGAAGGGGCTGCCGGGGAA
>CAZXSG010000104.1:0-9076 GCA_964643185.1 uncultured Holophagales bacterium | reverse complement strand
GGGGCGTACTGGTCGTAGGCGGCGAGAAGGAGGACCGCCGGCATCGGCTCCGGCCCGGCTTCGAGGATTTCCAGCACCTCGAAGCCCGTGAGGCGCGGCATCTGGACGTCCAGGAACAGGAGGTCGGGCTTCGTCTCGGAAACGGCCTTCACGGCCTCGAAGCCGTTCGCGCATTCCCCCACCACCGTGACCTCGGGGTGGGGCGCGAGCATCTCGACGACGAGCCTGCGGGCCAGCTCCTCGTCGTCGACGACGAGTGCTCTCACGAGAGAGCCCTCACGGGGGCTCTCACACGACCTCGGTCCGGGTGAGCGGCAGCAGGATCTCCACGCGGAACACGCCCTTCTCCTTCGAGTCTTTCACGGCGGCGAGCGGGCCGTGCAGGGCAAAGAGCCGCTTGCGCACGTTCGCGAGCCCGGTGCCCGCGCCGGGCCGGCCGGGCGCTTCCTCGTCGTACGGGTTCTCCACCGCCACGAGGACGAACGCCTCGCGCCGCTTCACCGTGATGGCGAGCGTGCCGCCCGAGACCTTGCCCGAGATGCCGTGCGTGATCGCGTTCTCCACGATGGGCTGGAGGACGAGCGGCGGCACGGCGGCCGCGAGCGCCTCGCCGTCCAGGTCTTCCTCCACGCGGAGCCGCTCCCCGAACCGGATCTTCTCGATGGCGAGGTACGCGCGGGCCAGCTCGAGCTCCTTCTCGAGCGGAAAGGTCGACGTGCCCGCGAGGCCCAGCGTGCCGCGCAGGAAGTCCGCGAGGAGGATGCACATCTCGCGGGCGCCCTTCGCGTCCTGCGTCGTGAGCGCCGAGATGGAGTTCAGAGAGTTGAACAGGAAGTGCGGGTTGATCTGCGCGCGGAGCGCCGCCAGCTCGGCGTCCCGCGCGAGGACGGCGGCCTCCATGGCCTTCCGCTCCGCGGTCCGCGTCGCCTCGAGCGTGAGGAGAACGTACGAAAGGGCCACGGAGAGGAGGTACACGAGGAAGCCGAAGACGACGAGGGGCGCGAGAGCGGGCGAGAGCCGCTCCGTGATGCCGCGGCCCTCGGGCGCCAGCTCATAGAGGGTCGCGAGCGTCGTCGCGAGGGACACCCAGAGCGCGCTCGACACAGCCCCCGCCACGAGGTGCGTTAGCGCGAGCGTGCCGAGCTGCGAGCGGCCCGCGGGCACCGACCGGCAGACGTACCAGGTGGAGAGGCAGAGGAACGCGTACACGAGCGTGAGCGGGAGCGCGAGAGCAAAGCACTCGGCGGTCGAGAGCGGGCTCGTGAGCGAGAGGAGATAGGCGAGGATGCCGGCGATGGGGACCCACCCCACGAGGTAGGCCCCGAGCCGCTTTCGCCCCGAGGTGATCGGATGCACGGCGGGTGATCCCTCTCGGCTTCAGTTCTTGACTTCGACGCCACCGAAGATCGCGACCCCTGTGATCACCAGCTCCTTCACGCCCTCCTGTCCCGCGGGCGGATGGGTCGTCTTGTCCTCGGCGCCCGCGAAGAGCGGGAGCACCTGGAGCCTCACGTTCCAGCCCGGCGGCACGCGGAGGTCCACGCCGCCCCACATCACGAAGAGGTCGACCGCCGCGGACTCCGTCTGCATCTCGCTCTGCGTGAGGTCGATGTCGAAGCCTCCGAAGACCACGTTCACGGACCCTCCGGTGAAGTCGTTCGTCACGATACGCCGGTCACCGCCCCCGAACGCGGCCGTTTCGGCGAGGCTGTCGCGGGTGCCCGAAGAACCCTGCGCGGGCAGGTTCCCCACCTTCATCCCGGGCATCGACTGGCGGATCACGCGGATGCCGATGTAGATGACGATGAGCGGCCACATCCGGAAGACGTGGAAGTTCATGTAGCCGAAGTTGTCGAAGAGGATCCCGGTGCCGACGAAGGCCAGGACGGCGCCCACGAAGACGCTGTCGAAGCGGCGCTCCCAGATCTTCAGGCCGCCGATGACGATGAGCACGATGGGCCAGAGCTGCAGGATCGATCCGATCCGCGCGATCCCCATCTCCTGGAGGAGGAAGAGGATGCCGGCCAGGATCATGGCGACTCCGGCCACGAGCTTGGGGGTGAAGGGGCGTGTCGTCGTGTTGGTCATGGGGTCCTCCGCTCTACCGTTCCTGCAACAAGGTACGGCGCGGGGGCGGGTTCCTCTCGCGCGAATCGGCGAACGCCGGGGGGCTACCGGCGAACGGACGAACGGTGCCGGCTGGTCGACGCGTGCTTTATGCTCCGCGCAGAAAACCAATCACCCTTCGAGGAGATGTCATGAGGCCGATGAGCACGTTCACCAAGCTGCCCCTGGTGCTGGGGCTCGCCTTTGCCGTCCTGACCCCCGCCTGCAAGAAGGGTCCGAGCCCCGAGGAGCTCGCGATCCGCAAGCAGCTCGAGGACGACAAGACGAAGCTCGCCGAGCAGAAGACGGCTCTCGAGAAGGACGTCGCGGCCGCCAACGCCACCACCGAGGAGTTCCAGGCCACCGTCGACGAGGTGCAGCAGGCCCTCGCCTCGGTGCGCGAGAAGGAGCTCAAGATCATCAAGGCTTCGCTCACCGGCGCCAAGGAAGGCGGGATGGCGAAGAACCGGAAGACGGAGATCCTGGAAGACATCAAGGACATCCAGAAGGCGCTGAAGGACAGCCGGAACAAGCTGGCCAACGTGTCCAAGCAGCGCAACGAGGCGCAGTCCAAGGTCAAGGTGCTGCAGACGCTCATCGATCAGCTCGAGAAGACGCTGGAGGAGAAGGAAACGACCATCGCGATGCTCCAGCAGAACATCGAGGAGCTGAACACGAAGGTCGCGACGCTCGAGACGAACGTCAAGGAGAAGGAAGACACCATCGCCCAGCAGGTTCTGGACGCGAACCGCGCGTACTTCCTCATCGACGCCAAGAAAGTGCTCAAGCAGAAGGGCGTCGTCGAGAAGCGGGGGGACGTCGCGGGCGTCGGCGGCCGCTGGATCCTGACCGGGAAGATCGACGAGACGCTCCTCACGGAAATGGACATCCGCGAGAAGATGGAATTCGAGATCGGCGCCAAGTCGACGGACGTGATCGTCCTCTCCGACCACACGAAGGACAGCTACGAGGTCGTCGCCACGGGCGCCAAGACGTCCACGCTCAAGATCAAGGACGCGGCGAAGTTCTGGCAGGGGAGCCGGCGCCTCATCGTGATCACGAACTGACTCTTGATCCTGGGGGTTTCTCGATCCCCCCAGGCCCCCCACGGGGGCTTGATCCTGGGGGTTTCTCGATCCCCCCAGGCCCCCCACCGGGAGAGGACCGTTCTTCTCGGGCGCTAGCCCGAGAGCCAGTGAAGTGCGGGGCGTGAAAGGAAGTCGGCCAGCTCGAGGCCGTCACCTCCCACCAGAAGGTTGCGCTGAGGGTTGAAGGCCGCCGCGAAGGCGGCCATACCCCGGTGCGTCTCAGGTGTGCGTCCGCTCTTGACCTCGATCGCGACGAGCTTCCGCCCGGACTTCACCACGAAGTCCACCTCGTGGTTGCGTTCTCGCCAATAGAACACCTCGAAATCGCCGTTCGCGGCTTCGTTGGCGAGGTGTGCACCCACGGCGGATTCCACGAGTCGTCCCCAGAACTCCCCGTCCGCCCGAGCCTCGGCAAACGTCAGGCCCGACTGAGCCGTGAGGAGCGCCGTGTTGAGAACCTGCAGCTTGGGGCTGGAGCCCCGGCTGCGGGCGACGTCACCCGCGTACTTCTGGAGGCCGACGACGAGGCCCGCTCCGCCGAGGAGGTCCAGGTAGTGAGCAAGCGTCGTGGAATTGCCGGGATCCTGGAGCTGTCCGAGCATCTTGGTGTACGAGAGGATCTGGCCGGAATACCGGCAGGACAGCTCGAAGAGCCTCCTCAGGATCGCCGGCTTGTCGACCCGGGTGAGGAGGAGGACGTCCCGCGAGATCGAGGTCTCGATGAGGCTGTCGCGAATGTACCGGGCCCATCGTTGCTGCTGTCGGATGAGCGGCGCCGCACCCGGATAGCCACCATAAAAGAGGTACTGGTCGAGCGAGAACCCGAACGCGTCCCGCATCTCCGCGAACGACCAGTGGGGGAGGTGGAGGATCTCGAACCGTCCGGCCAGGCTCTCGGTGAGGCCTTGAGCCACCAGAAGCGGAGCGGAGCCGAGGATCACGACCTTGAGCGGCCTGCGCTGCCGCGTGTCTTCGTCCCAGAGGCGCTTGACCGACTCGGACCAGCTCGGGATCTTCTGGATCTCGTCGAGGACGAGGATGGCGCCCTGTTTCCCGGCGGCCTTGGACTCGAGTCGCACCGCCTGCCACTGCTGCTCGATCCACTCCGGTCCGCGGAGAGTCGGCTCGTCGGCGCTCGCGAAGCGGTGAGGAAGACCCGTCGCCTCGACGACCTGCTGCACCAGCGTCGTCTTCCCCACCTGACGGGGGCCCGAGATCACGTGGAGGTGACGGCGGGGCTCGAGGAGCCGCTCGGCGAGGGCCGTCGCCTGGGGCCGCTGATAGGTCATCGCGTCGACATTTTACTCAATACGGCGAGTAATTTCACTCAACGACCGAGGCAAACCGGCCCCTCCCCGATCACCTTCCCGACGCGTAGAAGCTAACGCCGCGCCGGTTCTCGTCGATCGAGAGCCGGTGCTGGAGGGGCGGCATCGCACGCTGCTGGCAGTCCAGCCGGTCGCAGAGCCGGCACGTCACGCCGATCTGCACCGTGGCGGCGTGGTTCGTGAGATCCACGCCGTCGGCGTAGACCATGCGCTTGGCGTACGAGAGCTCGCAGCCGAGCCCGATCGCGAGGAGCGTGTGCGGGCTGCCGTAGCCGCCCCAGGTCTTGCGGATCGTGCGGGCGATGCAGAAGTAGACCTGCCCGTCGTTCATCTGGGAGACCTGCGTGCGGATCGAGCCCGGCGTCATGAACGCCGTGTGGATGTTCCAGCGCGGGCAGGAGCCCGCGAAGCGCGCGAAGCGGATGCCGCTCGCCGAGAAGCGCTTGCTGATGTTCCCCGCGATGTCCACGCGGATCAGGTGGAAGGGCACGCCCTCCTCGCCCGGCCGCTGCAGCGTCGTGACCCGGTGACAGACCTGCTCGAAGCTCGTGCGGAAGCGGTGCCCCAGGAGCTCGATGTCGTAGCGCACGTCCTCGGCCGCGGTGAGGAACTCGGAGTACGGCATCACGATCGCGCTCGCGAAGTAGTTCGCGAGCGCGACCCGGCACAGCGCGAGGCTGTCGAGCGTCGTGAGGTGGCTCTTCGCCGCGATGCGGTCGAACACCGGCTGCAGCGTGAGGAGGCCCGCCTGGTGCGCGATCTGGAAGTTGCGGCTGCGTGGCGGCAGCACCTCGGAAAGGAAGAGCCGCTTGGCAACGGGGTCGAACCTTCGGACCGTCGTCTTGTCCGCGGCGATGGGCACGATCTCCGTTCGGATTCCATGCGCCTTCTCGAGGTAGCGCACGAGACCGGAGTAGAGATCGTCCCGCGAGAGATGGGCCTCCTTCACGAGCGCGGCCGCCGCGTCCTCCAGATCGGGGAAGTGGTTGCGGTTTTCCTGGAGGACGTCGGAAACCTCTTCCGAGGGCAGGCGTCCCGGGTCGTAGCCCGGCGCGTCGATGCCGTCGGAGACGCGCTCGGCCATCGCGTGGGAGCTCTCGGCCACGTTCTTGTAGGCCTGGTAGAGCGTGAGGATCGCGCGCGCGACCATGGGGTTTCCGGCCAGCTCGCGCATGTCGGTGTTCGTGAGCGG
Organism: uncultured Holophagales bacterium; assembly: GCA_964643185.1. GTDB lineage: Bacteria > Acidobacteriota > Thermoanaerobaculia > UBA5066 > UBA5066 > JAEUQS01. The sequence goes on along the minus strand of CAZXSG010000104.1, from coordinate 3,362 downwards.
GTGCTCCTCGAAGAGCGCGTCGCCGAAGACCTCCTGCAGACCCTCCGCCAGACGGGCTTCGCCCTCCTCGGCGAAGGCGGCCACGTCCAGGCTGAAGAGCTGCGCCAGCTTCAGCAGGAGCGGCGCGGTGAGCGGCCTCTGGTTGTGCTCGATGAGGTTGAGGTAGCTCGGCGAGATACCCAGCCGGTCCGCGAGCTGAACCTGGCTCAGCTTCTCGCGGCGACGGAGCATGCGGACCTTGCTGCCAAACGCGCTTCCCGAGGGCTTCGCGGCCATGTTCGCCTCCGTGTGTAGTTTACAGACTTTACTCATTTACATGAATGGATTTACGGATCGTTACAACCTAACACACTGATATGACGATGTTTATTGACCGCAAGTTGGTGGTGGGAAAGGATTGACAGAGCTGGAGGAACCCTTGACCAACACCCTGCTCGAGCCTGCCCCGGAAACCCTCACCGCCGCCCCCTCGCCGCTCGCGGATCTCGCAGATCTCGCGAAGGAAGGCATCCGCGTCGTCGGGGTCGAGGTCCCGGGGTTGGCCGAAATCCTGACTCCCGAAGCGCTCCGTTTCGTGGCGCTTCTCCAGCGGACGTTCGGTCCCCGCCGCCTCGAGCTCCTCGCGGCCCGCGAGGAGCGGAAGCTGAGCCTCGACGCCTGGGAGGCGATCGGCTTCCTGCCCGAGACCGAGGGCGTGCGCAACGCCGAGTGGAAGGTCGCCCCGATTCCCGCCGACCTCCGCGACCGCCGGGTCGAGATCACCGGTCCCGTGGACCGCAAGATGATCATCAACGCCCTCAACTCGGGCGCCTCCACCTACATGGCCGACTTCGAGGATTCGACCTCGCCCACGTGGCGGAACCTCATCGACGGGCAGCTCAACCTGCGCGACGCCGTGCGCGGCACGATCTCTTTCGAAGGGGCAGACAAGAGCTACCGCCTCGCCGAGAAGACGGCCACCCTCCTCGTGCGGCCCCGCGGCTGGCACCTCCCCGAGAAGCACCTCCTCGTGGACGGACAGCCCGTTTCCGGCAGCCTCTTCGACTTCGGGCTCTTCTTCTTCCACAACGCCCACGCGCTCGTGGCCAAGGGAACCGGGCCGTACTTCTACCTGCCGAAGCTCGAGAGCCATCTCGAAGCGCGGCTCTGGAACTCGGTGTTCCTGCTCGCGCAGAAGACCCTGGGACTTCCGACGGGCACGGTCCGCGCGACGGTGCTCATCGAGACGATCCTCGCGGCCTTCGAGATGGACGAGATCCTGTGGGAGCTTCGCGACCACAGTGCCGGCCTCAACTGCGGGCGCTGGGACTACATCTTCAGCTTCATCAAGAAGCACCGCGCGCAGCCCGGCTTCGTGCTGCCCGACCGCGCCCTGGTGACGATGGACCGGCCCTTCCTCACGGCCTACTCGCTGCTCCTCATCAAGACGTGCCATCGTCGGGGCATCCACGCCATGGGCGGCATGGCCGCGCAGATCCCCATCAAGGACGACGCGGAGAAGAACCGCATCGCGCTCGACAAGGTGCGGGCCGACAAGACCCGCGAGGTGAAGAACGGGCACGACGGCACGTGGGTCGCGCACCCGGGCCTCGTGGGGATCGCGAAGGAGATCTTCGACGCAGCGATGCCCACCCCGAACCAGATCGCGAAGCACCGTCCCGACATCACGGTGCGGCGGGGCGATCTCCTGGCGGTGCCCGCGGGGGCGATCACGGAAGGCGGTCTGCGGCAGAACGTGAACGTCGGCCTCCTGTATCTCGAGGCCTGGCTCCGCGGGAACGGCTGCGTGCCCCTGTACGACCTCATGGAGGACGCCGCCACGGCCGAGATCTCGCGCACCCAGCTCTGGCAGTGGGTTCACCACGGCGCGCTGCTCGTGGACGGCCGCAAGGTCACGCGCGAGCTGTACGAGTCGATCCGTGACGAGGAGCTGGAGCGGATCCGCGCCGGCGCCGTCCGCACCGAGCCCGCGAGCCTCGCCGCCGCCACGCAGATCTTCGACGAGCTGATCCTCGCGGACACCCTCGAGGACTTCCTGACTCTCCCCGCCTACGAGCGGATCCTGACGCTTGCCAACTGAGGAGGCACCCATGAACACTTCATATCGCTTCGACGCCCGCCAGCTCGCCGAACAGTGGGCCAAAGACCCCCGGTGGAAGGGCATCACGCGGGACTTCTCGTCGGCCGACGTGGTCCGCCTCCGCGGTTCCGTCGAGATCAAGCACACGCTTGCCGAGATGGGGGCCGCCCGTCTGTGGCATCTGCTCCACACCGACGACTACGTCCCCGCGCTCGGCGCCCTCACGGGCAACCAGGCCCTGCAGCAGGTGAAGGCCGGCCTGAAGGCCATCTACCTCTCGGGCTGGCAGGTCGCGGCCGACGCCAACCTCGCGGGACAGATGTACCCGGATCAGAGCCTCTATCCGGCCAACAGCGTTCCGGCCGTGGTGAAGCGCATCAACCAGTGCCTTCAGCGGGCCGACCAGATCCACCACAGTGAGGGCAAGAACGGCGTCTACTGGTTCGCGCCCATCGTGGCCGACGCCGAGGCCGGCTTCGGCGGTCCGCTGAACGCCTTCGAGCTGATGAAGGGCATGATCGAGGCCGGCGCCGCGGCCGTGCACTTCGAGGACCAGCTCGCCTCCGAGAAGAAGTGCGGTCACATGGGCGGCAAGGTGCTCGTGCCCACGTCGCAGTTCATCCGCACGCTCCAGGCCGCGCGCCTCGCGGCCGACGTCGAAGGGGTGGGGACGCTCATCGTGGCGCGCACCGACGCGAACGGCGCGTTCCTCATCACGAGCGACTTCGACGAGAGGGACCGCCGCTTCCTCACGGGCGAGAGGACGCCCGAGGGCTTCTACCGCATGACGGGCGGCCTCGACGCGGCCATCGCGCGCGGCATCTCCTACGCGCCCTACGCCGACATCGTGTGGTGCGAGACGGCGACGCCCGATCTCGCCGAGGCCCGCCGCTTCGCCGAGGCGGTGCATGCCGTGTACCCGGGCAAGCTGCTCGCGTACAACTGCTCGCCATCCTTCAACTGGAAGAAGAAGCTGGACGACGTCACGATCGCGAAGTTCCAGCAGGAGCTGGCCGCGATGGGCTACAAGTTCCAGTTCGTGACGCTCGCGGGCTTCCACTCCCTCAACTACAGCATGTTCGACCTCGCCCGCCAGTACAAGGAAGAGGGTATGACCGCGTACTCGCGCCTGCAGGAGGCCGAGTTCGCGGCCGAGGAGCATGGCTACACGGCCACGAAGCACCAGCGCGAGGTGGGCACCGGCTACTTCGACGAGGTGGCCTCGGCCGTCGCGCACGGCGTTCTGTCCACCACGGCGCTCAAAGGGTCGACCGAAGCGGAG
>CAZXSG010000103.1:0-9087 GCA_964643185.1 uncultured Holophagales bacterium | reverse complement strand
CGATCTGCCAGGTGGCCGAGGAGAAGGCCGTCGACGAGGTCGGGCTGGACGCCATGTCCGCGACGTTCGGAGTCATGTCGCGCGAGGTCCACGAGGCCGCGCTCGTGGGCTGTCTCCGCCACGGAGGCGCCCCGGGCCAGGACATCGCGCGCCCGCGGCTCGCGGCCCTGGTGCAGTCGGCCGACGCGGACGATCGCGAGGAGGCCGCGCGTGTCCTGGGCCGCGTGGGCGGGCGCTCGCTCGCCGCCGAGCTGTTTCCCCTTCTCACCGATCCGCATCCCTCCGTGCGCGACGCGGCGCTCCGGGCGGCGCGGGAGGTGGCCGATCCCGTGCTCCTCCCCGTTCTCTGTGAGCTCCTCTCCTATGCCTCCACGTTCCGTGCCGCACGGGCTGCGCTCGAGGCGATGCCTCGCGGATCCGTGAGGGCCCTTTCCGAACGCGCGCTCGACTCCGGCCGCCCGCCCGCGGTGCGCGCGGCGCTCGCGCAGGCGCTGGCGTCTGTCGGCGGTCCCGACGCTGCGGCACCCCTTTTCGCGCTGACGGGGACGGGCGAGCCGACACCTCTCCGCCTGGCTGCCGCGCGCGCTCTCCGTGAGCTCTCACTGCGCGAGGGCCGGCTCCCCGATTCGCTCGACGTGGAGGGCCGCGTCCAGGAGCTCCTCGCAACGCTCGAGCTCCTGAACCGCGCCGCCCGTGAGTGCGCCGCAGGGCGCCCGGCCGTCTCGGCTCTCCTCGTGGACCACGCGCGCATTCACGCGCAGATCCTGTTCGTGCTCCTCGGCCTGCGCTTTCCCGCCGAGCCGCTCCTGCGCGCCGAGGAGAACCTCTTCTCCGAGGACGCGCGACTGCAGTCCAACGCGCTCGAGCTCGTGGACTCCGTGCTCCCGCGGGCGCTCTCGGCACGGCTCTCGCCGCAGCTCGCGGCTCTCACGTCCGATCCCGCCTCTCCGGGCCCGGACTTCACTGCGGGGACCCGCGCCGACCTGGACGCCACGGGCAGTCCCTGGATCCGCGCCGTCGCGGGCTTCGGGGAGGCCGTTGCGTGAGCGCGCCCGTCGACGCCCTCGGCCGGCTCCTCTCGGGCGTCTCGTTCCTGAAGCAGGTCGATCTCTTCCGCGACGTGCCGGCCGACTATCTGGTCGCCGTGGCCGAGATCGCCGAGGAGCGCACGTGCTACGCGGGCGAGCTGCTGTTTCGCGAAGGGGAGCCCGGCGACTGTCTCTACGTGATCGCCGAAGGCGAGATCCGCGTCACCGCGCATGGCACCGACGTCGCCCGACTGAGAGCAGGAGACGTGGTCGGTGAGATGGCCGTCCTCGACGCACGGCCCCGATCGGCGGCGGCGGTGGTCGCCAAGGACGGCCGCGTCCTCCGCATCGCGTCCCAGGAGTTTCGGCTGCTGCTTCTGCATCACCCGGAGATCGCGATGGCGCTGCTGCGCACGCTGTCGCGCCGTCTGCGGACGACGGTCCCCGCCGGGGGCGTCACGCTCGAAGGGGGAATCACCACGCTCGCTCTCAAGGCCGAGGACTTCGCGCGGCCCGTGCCCCTCGCGCCTCTGCCCGCGGCCCTCGCGAGGCCGCAGGGCCCGGTCGTCGACGTCGCCGAGGACCGGCTTCTCGGCGGCCGCTACCGCGTGAAGAGCCGCCTCGCTCCGGGCCGCTGGGCGGCCGACGACGTGGAGCTCGGCGAGCCCGTGGCCGTGGAGCTCGTGCCGCAGGACGTGAGCGTGAACGCCGCGGCGTTCGAGCGCCTGAGGAAGAGGCTCGCCGCGGCACGCCGGCTGTCTCACCGCAACGTGCAGCGGGCCTTCGATCTCTTTCACGACGGCGATCTCGGGTTCGTGACCCTCGAGCTGGTGCAGGGGCCGGCGCTCGAGGAACGCATCCGGCAGGCGGGCGGATTGCCGTTCGAAGAGGCCTTCGCCATCGCGGGCGAGCTGGCGGCGGGGCTGGCCGCGCTCGAGGAGGCTGGCGTTCCGTGCGGCACGCTCGCGTCGCCTTCGATCGTGCTCGTGCCCGAATCCAAGAGCGCCGAAGGGACCAGGCGATGGCGGCCCGTGCTCGCCACGACGCTCGACGAATCGGCGGCTGCTGGTGCGGCCGATGTCGCGACCTTCGGTCACCTCATCGAGGAGATGATGGGCGGCAAGGGCCGTGCGCCCGACTCCCGGTGGGACCCCGTTCTCAAGCGCTGCCTCGACGCCGATCCGGCCAAACGGTTCCACACGTTCGCGGAGCTCGCGTCGGCGCTCGAAGGTGAGGAGCGCACCTCCACGGCGCGGCGCGTGGGCGGCGCCGTGGGTCTCGCCGCGGCCGCGCTCGCCGCGGGCCTCCTCATCGGACAGCTCTTCCGCGTGCGTCCTCCGGCCAACCCCGAGAGCGCCGCCGAGGCTCTCGCGCCGGCCCGCAAATCCGTGGCCGTGCTGGCTCTCACCAACGCGTCCGGCGACCCGAAGAAGGCCTGGCTCGCGACGGCGTTCAGCGAGATGCTCGTGTCCGAGCTCGCGGCCGGCGACAAGGTACGGCTCCTCCCGTCCGACGAGGTCGCTCGTGCGGCACGGGAGCTGGGTGGCGCGCCGGAAGCGCTGCGCAAGCGGCTCGCGGCCGACTACTTCGTCGACGGCTCCTACACCGCGACCGGAGACTCGCTGCATCTGGATCTCCGGCTGAAGGACGCGGCCACCGGAAAAGAGATCGCCGCCGTCGCGGACGACGGGGCTCCCGATCGCGTCTTCGAGCTCGCGTCCTCCCTCGGAGCGCGGCTTCGCTACGAGCTCCGCCTCGGCGACCTGAGCCGCCGCGAGGCCGACTCCGTGAGGGCGGCGCTGCCCGTCAACGAGAAGGCGGCGCAGCTCTACGCCGAGGGCCTCGACAGCCTGCGCCGCTACGAAGCGGCCACCGCGCGTGTCCGGCTCGAGAAGGCCGTGGCCGAGGATCCGCTCCACGCCCTCGCACATGCGGCGCTCGCGCGGGCGTATCAGGCGCTCGGCTACGACGAGAAAGCCCGGGCGTCCGCACGCAAAGCCCAGGACCTCTCGCTGGACCTCCTGCGCGGCGACCAGCTCGTCATCGAAGCCCGCTACAGGGAGCTCATCGGCGAGAGGGACCGGGCCATCGAGGTGTACGGAAAGCTCCGCGAGGCCCAGCCCGACGACCCCGAGCCCGCGCTCGCCCTCGTCTCCGCGCTCGTCGCGAACGGAAAGGCGAAGGACGCCCTCCCGACGATCGCCGCGCTCCGCCTCACCAAGGCCGGAGCCGTCGACCCGCGGGTCGACCTGGCGGAAGCGGACGTGGCGCGCGCGCTGGGCAACTATCGCGGGCAGGCCGATGCGGCCATCCGTGCGGCTGCCACGGCAACGGCACAGGGCTCGCCGGCGGTGGTGGCCCGGGCCCGCTTCCTGGAGGGCAATGCCTATCGCCGCCTGAAAGATGGCAAGCAGGCCCGCGCGGCGCTCGAAGATGCGCGCGTGCTGTATCTGAAGGCCGGGGACCGCGGGAGCGCGGCGCGGTCGCTGATCGAGCTGGCCGGAATCGCCATGGACAACCGGGCGGCCGGCGAGTCCGGACGCATGCAGCGCGACGCCCTCGACGTCTTTCGCGAGATCGAGGACCAGGGCGGCATGGTGGATGCGCTCGTCGACCTCTCGTGGACGCTTCGCGCCGAAGGCGATGCCGCGGCCTCGAAGAAGGCGGCCGTTCAGGCCCAGTCGATCGCGCGGGAGGTGGGCGACGCGCGTCTCCAGCTCCGCGCGGGCAACGCGGTCGCGAACGCGTTCTGGACGGAGGGAGACGGGGCCTCGGCGCTCAGGACGTACGAGGAAGGGCTCGCATTGTGTTTGCGCATCGGCGACAAGGGGTCCGCGGTCACGCTCTACAACAACGTCGCGCTCATCCAGTCGCAGCAGGGAAAGCTGGACGAGGCCGTGAAGGGCTACGAGGCGTCGATCGCAATGGCCCGCGAGGTGGGCGAGAAGCGGATGCTGCCGCAGACGCTGATGAACCTCTCGCTCATCGAGCTCGCGCGGGGCCGGCTCGAGCGGGCGCGGGCCCTGAACGAGGAATCCGAGAAGATCTGCCGCGAAACGGGGAACAACCGGGTGCTCGCCTATGCCGTGATGGGACTGTCGGGTGTGAACCTCCAGCAGGGACGGCTCGACGCGGCCCGAAAGAACCTCGAGGAGGCCATCGCCCTTCAGCGCGGGATCGGCGACCCGAGCGCCGCGGCGCTGACCGAGGTCTATCTCGCGGAGATCGCGATCGGGGAGGGAAAGCCGGCGGAGGCTGCCGCAGCGGCCCGCGCCTCGGCGGCGATGTTCGAGAAGGAGCGGCGTCCGCTCGAAGCAACGCTCTCGAGGGGCGTCGCCGCCCGGGCGCTCCTCGAGCTGGGCGACGTGAAGGGCGCGGCCGGAGAGATCGAGCGCACTCGGGGCGTCGAGACGACGGCGGAGATCAAGCTCGGCCTTCGGGTCGTGACGGAGCGGATCAAGGGGCTCTCGGGGGGAGCTTCGGATGCACGGGCCGCGATCCAGGCCCTCGATGCCCTGGTTCCCGAGGCGGCAAAGGTGGACGTCTCGATCGTCTATGAGGCCCGGTTGGCCGCGGCCGCGCTGGAGAAGGGCGCTGCCGCGCGCGCGGAGCGCCTGGCCACGATCACGAAGGACGCGAGGGCGGGCGGGTTCGAACGGTATGTGAAGCTTGCCGAGAAGCTGCGCTAGTGGCGTGAGCGCCCCTCCCGTCGACGCCCTCGGCCGGCTCCTCTCCGGCGTCTGGTTCCTCAAGCAGGTCGATCTCTTCCGCGACGTGCCGGCCGACTATCTGGTCGCGGTGGCCGAGATCGCCGAGGAGCGCACGTGCTGCGCGGGCGAGCTGCTGTTTCGCGAAGGCGAGCCCGGCGACTGTCTCTTCGTGATCGCCGAAGGCGAGATCCGCGTCACCGCGCATGGCACCGACGTGGCCCGCCTCAGAGCAGGAGACGTGGTGGGCGAGATGGCCGTGCTCGACGCTTGGCCCCGATCGGCGGCGGCGGTGGTCGCCAAGGACGGCCGCGTCCTCCGCATCGCGTCCCAGGAGTTTCGGCTGCTGCTTCTGCATCACCCGGAGATCGCGATGGCGCTGCTGCGCACGCTGTCGCGCCGTCTGCGGACGACGGTCCCCGCCGGGGGCGTCACGCTCGAAGGGGGAATCACCACGCTCGCTCTCAAGGCCGAGGACTTCGCGCGGCCCGTGCCCCTCGCGCCTCTGCCCGCGGCCCTCGCGAGGCCGCAGGGCCCGGTCGTCGACGTCGCCGAGGACCGGCTTCTCGGCGGCCGCTACCGCGTGAAGAGCCGCCTCGCTCCGGGCCGCTGGGCGGCCGACGACGTGGAGCTCGGCGAGCCCGTGGCCGTGGAGCTCGTGCCGCAGGACGTGAGCGTGAACGCCGCGGCGTTCGAGCGCCTGAGGAAGAGGCTCGCCGCGGCACGCCGGCTGTCTCACCGCAACGTGCAGCGGGCCTTCGATCTCTTTCACGACGGCGATCTCGGGTTCGTGACCCTCGAGCTGGTGCAGGGGCCGGCGCTCGAGGAACGCATCCGGCAGGCGGGCGGATTGCCGTTCGAAGAGGCCTTCGCCATCGCGGGCGAGCTGGCGGCGGGGCTGGCCGCGCTCGAGGAGGCTGGCGTTCCGTGCGGCACGCTCGCGTCGCCTTCGATCGTGCTCGTGCCCGAATCCAAGAGCGCCGAAGGGACCAGGCGATGGCGGCCCGTGCTCGCCACGACGCTCGACGAATCGGCGGCTGCTGGTGCGGCCGATGTCGCGACCTTCGGTCACCTCATCGAGGAGATGATGGGCGGCAAGGGCCGTGCGCCCGACTCCCGGTGGGACCCCGTTCTCAAGCGCTGCCTCGACGCCGATCCGGCCAAACGGTTCCACACGTTCGCGGAGCTCGCGTCGGCGCTCGAAGGTGAGGAGCGCACCTCCACGGCGCGGCGCGTGGGCGGCGCCGTGGGTCTCGCCGCGGCCGCGCTCGCCGCGGGCCTCCTCATCGGACAGCTCTTCCGCGTGCGTCCTCCGGCCAACCCCGAGAGCGCCGCCGAGGCTCTCGCGCCGGCCCGCAAATCCGTGGCCGTGCTGGCTCTCACCAACGCGTCCGGCGACCCGAAGAAGGCCTGGCTCGCGACGGCGTTCAGCGAGATGCTCGTGTCCGAGCTCGCGGCCGGCGACAAGGTACGGCTCCTCCCGTCCGACGAGGTCGCTCGTGCGGCACGGGAGCTGGGTGGCGCGCCGGAAGCGCTGCGCAAGCGGCTCGCGGCCGACTACTTCGTCGACGGCTCCTACACCGCGACCGGAGACTCGCTGCATCTGGATCTCCGGCTGAAGGACGCGGCCACCGGAAAAGAGATCGCCGCCGTCGCGGACGACGGGGCTCCCGATCGCGTCTTCGAGCTCGCGTCCTCCCTCGGAGCGCGGCTTCGCTACGAGCTCCGCCTCGGCGACCTGAGCCGCCGCGAGGCCGACTCCGTGAGGGCGGCGCTGCCCGTCAACGAGAAGGCGGCGCAGCTCTACGCCGAAGGGCTCGAGGGTTTGAGGCGCTACGAGGTGGCGGCGGCCCGGGTTCGTCTGGAAAGGGCCGTTGCCGAGGAACCGCTGCACGCCCTCGCGCATGCCGCGCTCGCGCGGGCCTACCAGGCGCTGGGCTACGACGAAAAGGCGCGGGCCTCGTCCCGGAAGGCGCACGATCTCTCGCTGGACCTCCTGCGCGGCGACCAGCTCCTCATCGAGGCGCGCCATCGGGAGTTGAGCGGGGAGCCCGGGCGGGCCATCGAGGCGTACGGAAAGCTCCGCGAGGCCCGGCCGGACGACCCCGAGCCTGCGCTGGCCCTCGCTCAGGCGCTCGTCGAGAGCGGGAAGGCGAAGGAGGCACCCCCCCTGGTCACCGCGCTCCGTCTCACCAAAGCCGGCGCTGGCGATCCCCGGGTCGATCTCGCGGAGGCGGAGATCGCACGCGCGCTGGGGGACTATCGAGGCCAGGCCCAGGCGGCGATGCGCGGGGCGGTGAAGGCCGAAGCGCAGGGCTCCCCGCAGGTCGTCGCACGCGCTCGCCTCCTCGAGGGCAATGCCTGGCGAAGCCTGAAGGACGGAAAGCAGGCCCGGACCTCACTGGAGGAGGCGCGGGTGCTCTTCCTGAAAGCGGGCGACCGGGGGAGCGCTGCGCGGGCGCTCCTCGAGCTTGCCGGCGTCGCCATGGACAACCGGGACGCGGGTGAGTCCGGCGTCATGCAGCGCAGCGCCCTCGACGTCTTTCGGGAAATCGAAGACCAGCGAGGGATGGTGGACGCTCTCGTGGCTCTGTCCTGGACGCTCCGCGCGGAGGGAGATGCGGCGGCCTCCAAGAAGGCGGCCGCTCAGGCTCACGCGATCGCCCTCGAGGTGGGTGCCACGAGGCAGCAGATCCGTGCGGGAAGCGCGCTCGCGAACGCCCTTTTCACCGAGGGAGACGCCGCCTCGGCGATTCGTCTGGGCGAGGAGAGCCTCGTGCTCTCCCGCCGTATCGGAGACAGGGCCTCCGTGATCACGCTCGCCAACAACGTCGCGCTCATTCACTCGCGGCTGGGGAGGCTCGACGAGGCCGTCAAAGGCTACGAGGAATCCATCACGCTGTCCCGCGAGCTGGGCGAGAAGCGCCTGCTGCCTCAAACGCTGATGAACCTCTCCCTCATCGAGCTGGCGCGCGGCCGGCTGGACCGCGCGCGGGCGCTGAGCGAGGAATCCGAGAAGCTCTGCCGCGCGGCCGGGAACCATCGGGTGCTCTCCTATGCCGTGACGGGGCTCGCCGGCGTGAGCCTCCAGCAGGGCCGCCTCGCGGCGGCGCGACGGAACATCGAGGAGGCGATCTCTCTCCAGCGCGGTCTCGGGGACTCGAGCACCGCCACGCTCTCGCAGATCTATCTCGCGATGCTGTTGCTCGACGAGGGGAAGCCCGCGGAAGCGGCCACGCTGGCTCGCTCGTCGGCGCAGCTCTTCGAGAAGGAACGTCGTCCGTTCGACGCGACCCTGGGCCGGCTCACCGCCGCCCGTGCGCTCCTCGAGCTCGGGGACGTGAAGGGGGCCGCGGCGGAAGTTCAGCTCACGCGGGGTGTCGAAGCCAACGCGGACACGAAGCTCAGGCTGCGGATCGTGACGGAGCGCGTGAAGGGTCTCTCCGGGGGTGCCTCCGACGCTCAGGCCGCGATAAGGGCTCTCGACGAGGTCGCTCCCGAGGCGGCGGCGGTCGATGTCGCGATCGCCTTCGAAGCCCGGCTCGCGGCCGCCGAGCTGTCCCGCGATGCGTCCGCGCGGACAGAGAGGCTGGCCGCGCTCACGCAGGATGCCCGGGCCGCCGGATACGAGAGGTTCGTACGGCTCGCGGAGAAGCTACCCTAAAATCGTTCCGCCGGGGGAGGGGTCTCTCTCCACTCACGGACGTAGTCGCGCTGCGCTTCCGTCTGCGGGCTACGGGGCTCGCGGTCGACTTTCGCGACGGTCTGCCAGAGCCCGGCCAGGTGCCGGAGCGCCTCGTGTCCCGAGCGTCCGTGCCGCACGAAGTAGCAGCCCACCGCGGTCCCCGTTCGGCCGATTCCTCCCCAGCAGTGGACGTAGACGAGCGGCTTTTCTCTCCGTGCTCTGTCGATGGCGTCGAGGATTCCGGCCATGACCGAAGCGGAGGCCGGAGTGCCCATGTCCGGGACGGCGAACCGGTGGTGCGTAACTTCCGGAGGAAGGTCGTGCGCATAGGGCGAGAGCTCGCTCTCACCGGTGAGGTCGATGAAGCTCCTCACGCCGAACTCCACGAGCTTCAGGACCTTCGCCCGCGACGCGGCGGGGTCCCACGAGCCCGGATACTCGCCCGCGAGAACGAGGCCGGGGACGGCCCAGTAGCAGTTGTCGTGCGGACGCGCGTCGGTCATGACCGCGATTCTAGGGTCGCCTTGCCGCCCGGGCTTCCGGAAGGCTATGTTGGGCGGACTTGAACGAAACGACTCCCGTCCTGCCGTCCTTCACGATTCGCGTCGCCACGCCCGACGACGTGCCCGCCCTTCCGGAGCCTAACCCCGTCCCCGTGCGGGCCCTT
>CAZXSG010000102.1:3629-9095 GCA_964643185.1 uncultured Holophagales bacterium | reverse complement strand
GCCCCTGGAAAAACCGGAGCGACGGCGGCTCGTAGACGAACCGAAGGCCCGTGATGGCATCGCGGCGCTCATACAGTCGGGCGATCCCATCCGCCACCGCGCGCATCTGCTCGTTCGAATACACGCGGCGCGGAATGGTGAGGCGCACGAGCTCGAGCGCGGGACGGTAGTTCTTCCCGTTCGGGTCGCGCCCCTTGGACACGTTGCCGCGTTCCATGACGCGGACGCCCGTCTCGAGGAAGATCTCTGCAGCAAGGCGCTGGGCCGGGTACTCGTCCTGGTCCACGTGCGGCAGGAAGCGCTTCACGTCGATGAAGACGGCGTGGCTGCCCGTGGGCATCACCACCGGCACGCCCGCCTCGATAAGGCGTTCCGCGAGCCACGCGGCCTGCTCCACCCGCGTGCGGATGTAGCGATCGTCGAGCATCTCCTCGACGCCGCGCGCCATCGCGGCGAGATCGGCCGCGGGGAGGCCGCCGTCGCGCACGCCGCCCTCGTAGACGCGCAGCTTCTCTTCGGAGGCGCGGGCCCACGCGGCGTTGTCCTTGAAGGCGAGGAGCCCGCCGATGTTGATGAGGAAATCCTTCTTTCCCGAAACCGTGCAGCCGTCGCCGTGGGCCATCATCTCGCGCAGGATGTCGCGGATGTGCGTGCCGGCGTAGCGCGCGTCGCGCTTCTGGATCATGTAGGCGTTCTCCACGGCGCGGGTCGCGTCGAAGAGCACGGGGATTCCCTTGGGACGACAGTACGCGTACACCTCGCGGAGGTTGTCCATGCTCACGGGCTGGCCGCCCGCCATGTTCACCGACAGCTCGAACGAGAGGTACGCAATCTTCGCCGCGCCCTCGCGCTGAACCAGCGCGTCGAGCTTGTCGAGGTCGACATTGCCCTTCCACGGGTACGCGCTCACGGGGTCGTGAGCCTCGTCGACGATGACGTCCACGAACGTGCCGCCCGCCAGCTCCTGGTGGATCTTCGTGGTGGTGAAGTACATGTTGCCCGGGACGTACTGTCCCGGCCGGATGAGCACCTCGCTCTGGATCTGCTCGGCCGCGCGGCCCTGGTGGGTGGGCAGGATGTACTCGTAGCCGTAGATGTCCTTCATGGCCGTGACGAACGCCACGTACGCGTCGCTCGTGGCCGGGGTCGCGCGGGCGCCGTCGTACGCGGCCCACTGGTCGGTGCTCATGGCCGTGGTGCCCGAGTCGGTCAGGAGGTCGATCGTGACGTCGGCCGAGCGAAGGAGGAACGTGTTCCAGCCGGCCTCGCGAATGGCCCGCTCGCGCTCCTCGCGGGTGGTGCGCGCGATGGGCTCCGTGGTGTGGATCACGAAGGGATAGCAGTCGAAGTCGTAGGACGTGAGATCCGCGAACACCGAACGGAACTTCAGCTCGTCGTTCCAGGTGCCGGCCATCTCGACGTCGAGCGGAGCGACTTTGCTGCGCTCCCCGTGAAGGCGGACGAGCGCGTCGGCCACCTGGTCGAGCTGCCAGTTCGTCATCGCGAGCCGCGGGATCTGCACCGGGAGGAGGTGATCGCGCCCGGCGAGCCCCGCGACGACGGCGCGCACGCCGCTCATCTGGTAGAGCGCGCACGCGAGCGCGTGCTCGGGGTTCGCGAGCACGTGGGGCAGGAAGAGATCGGCCTTCAGATAGGCGCCGTCGCAGCCGCGCTCGAGCGGGATGCCGGCCGCGCGGAGCCGCTCGGTGAAGCGCTCGGTCTGGTGCATCACCCACTGCACCTCGGCCTCGTCGCACATTTCGGCGAGACCCCGCGCGAGGACCTCCATGGTGCGTCCCGCCATGCCGCCGTACGTGTGGAGCCCCTCGTACACCACGACCTCGTTCATGAAGCGCTCGTGGAGGGCGGGGTTGTCGGTCGCGAGGAGGCCGCCGGTATTGCTCTTGGCGTCCTGCGCGCCGTCGAGCAGGATGACGTGCGCCGTCTTGGCGATCTGCTTCACGAGGTCGGCGATCGAGCGCGTGCTCTGGCCGTTTTCGTGCCGCTGGATGTACCAGGCGTTCTCGATGACGCGCGAGACGTCGAGCACGAGGTTCAGGCCGTGGCGGTCGGCGAGCGCCCGCACGCCACGGAGGTTTGCGAGGCTGAACGGGTGCTGGCCGTCGGCGAAGGCCTGCATCCCGATGATCGCGACCTTCCGCTCCGCGAGGAGCGCGTCGAGCAGAGTGAGGTCGACGTTTCCCGTGAAGAGCGGCGCGTTCGCGTCGCGCACGTCGGCGATCGCGATGCCGCGCGGCGCGTGGACGTCCACTCGCCCTCGCGCGTTGCTCGCGATGAGGGAGCCGCCCGGGGTCAGCGTGGCGACGATGAGCTTCACGGCTCCCAGGCTGTTGTGCGTGGGGCACACGTAGGTGTGGCCGAGCACCCGGGTCACCACGCTCACGAGCGTCTCGAAGTTGCGCGCGCCGGCGTAGGCCTCGTCGCCCACGAGCTGGCCCGCGATCTGCTCCTGGCTCATGGCGCTCGTCCCGTACGACGCCATGTCGAACGTGATCTGCGACGGCGTGAGGTTGAACGGGTTGAAGTGCGCCCGGAGGAGGTTGCGCTTGCGCTCCTCGGGGGTGGGGAAGGCAATTAGGCGGACGGTCTTGATCTTGTGGGGCTCGTGAAGCGGAGCTTTGGCCAATTTCGGTCCTCTCGTCGTCTGGTTCGGCGCGATGGGGAGTTCTGGTCGTTCGGCTCCGCTTCCGCGGATCGGCGAATCAGGCTTCGTGCAGCAGATGCAGCTGGGTGAGCTGGCCGTGGCTCGAGATCACGGTTCCCAGGAGCGGCACGATGAGCCCGAGCGCGAGGAGCATGAGAGAGGCTCCGAACGCGCCGGCCCAGACGATGGCCGTGGGAGCCCGCTCGACGCGCTGCTCGGCATAGTCGTTCGTCCGCACGGTGACGCTCGAGGGCTGGACGACGACCTGGCCCAGCGGGCCCGTCACCGCGACGCGGCCTTCGGCCAGGAGCTTCTGGAGGGGCTCACCCGCCACGTAGACCTCCACGTGCTCGCCCACACCGCGGATCTCGGGCGCCAGGTACTTGGGGGTCCAGGCGTTCAGGGGCTGGTCCCAGAGGCGGTAGAGGTTGTACGAGGACGCCGCGAGCACGAGGCCCCCGACGATGAATGCGAAAAGCCGGAATCTGTTCTTCGTCGTCATGTTCCCTCCCCGGAGACACCCGGTGCGGTTCCGCCGTTTCGAGGCGGAGCCGTGCACCTGACTCCACCCCTCCAAGATGGCCCCCGGCTCCCGTCACGTCATTGATGCAGAAGGCCTAGACTTGGAACGGGAAAGGGTCGCAAAACGATGGCTACGAAGAAGAGCGCGAAGAAGAAAGCCCCGGCCAAGGCCAAGGCCAAACCGGCAGCGGCGAAGAAATCTTCGGCGAAGACCGCCTCACCGAAGCGGGCGGAGCCGGAGTCGCTTCGGCTGCGGTCGGTATCGCCGTCCTTCACCGTGAACAACCTCGAGGCGAGCCTCGCCTGGTACCGCGACGTGATGGGCTTCACGGTGGGGAAGCGCTACGACCACGAGGGAAAGCTCGTCGGCGTCGAGCTCCTCGCCGGGGATGCCTTCTTCATGCTGGGGCAGGACGACTGGAAAAAGGGGAAGAAGCGCAGCAAGGGCGAAGGCATGAGGCTCTACTGCATGACGGCGCAAAACGTCGACGTGCTGGCCGCGGAGATCAAGGCGCGTGGCGGCAAGCTCGATCACGAGCCCACGGACCAGGAGTGGGGCATGCGCGACTTCTCCGTCATGGACCCCGACGGCTTCAAGATCACGATCGCCCGGGAGCTCGAGAAGTAAAGCGATGTCTTCAGGGCCCGATTTCGCGGCCGCGTTTCGGGCCCTGGAGAGCCTCGTCGAGAGCCAGCCCGAGGGTGTGACGGCCGAGATCGCACGCGGCGTGTTCGAGCTGGCACCCCGTCCGAGGGTACGGGACAGCTTCAGTCTGGGCCAGCTGTATAGCCACCTGGGGAATGGATTCGAGCAATCGTCGCCGGACTGGATCGTCCTGCTTAAGCCGGAGATCCGTTCCGAGGCGGCCTACTCGCGGCTCGTTCCCGATGTAGCCGGCTGGCGGAAGTCCACGACGGGATGGCCCGCGCCCGACGACCCGCTGATCGAGCTCATGCCCGAGTGGGTGGCCGAGGTCCTGTCTCCGGGGACGCGCGCTTTCGACTCGGGGCCCAAGAAAGACGCGTACGGCCTGATGGGCGTGGGCTGGCTCTGGCTCGTGGATACCGACGCGAAGCGGATCGAGGTGCTCGAGAACGTGCGCGGAAAGATGCTGCCGAGGGTGACCATGGATTCGGGCACCCTTGCCGCGCCGCCGTTCGGCGACGTGGGCGTGGACCTCGCGAGACTGTTCTGGGTCTGACCTACCTCAGCATCGTGTAGAGGTTGCTGAAGTCGTCGGTCCAGGCCGGGATGCGGCGCTTTCCGTCCAGCGACAGGGCGACCTTCGAGAGCGCGGGGTGCTTCAGAAGGTCGCCGTCCCGGACCATCAGCACCCAGTCGGAGCTGAAGACGCCGCCTGCGGGGACGGCGTCGTTCGTCACCTCGCGGAGCTGCCAGCCGCCTTCCCGGGCCTCGGCCAGCAGCACGGGCTCGAGGTCGAGGTAGCGGTTGGAGATGTGCACCGCGACGACGCCGCCCGGCGCGAGGTGCCGCCGGTACTGTGCGAAGGCCTCCCGCGTGAGGAGGTGGACGGGGATCGAGTCGCTGCTGAACGCGTCCACCGCGATGAGGTCGTAGGACTGCGGGGCCTCGCGTTCGAGTGACAGCCGCGCGTCGCCGAGCACGACCTCGACCTTTCCTTCGCAGGTCGGGAGCGCGACGAACAGCGTGCGGGCCAGCTTCTCGACGAGGGGGTTGATCTCGTACGCGCGCACGACGTCGCCGGCGCGAGCGTAGTTCACGAGCGCGCCCGACCCGAGGCCCACGACAGCGTAGCGGATCGGTCCCTTCTCCATGAGCGCCGCGAAAGCGAGGCCCGCGCCCGAGCTGGGCGCGTAGTAGGCAATCGGGGTTCGGGAGCGCGCGGCGTCGGCGAACTGTCCGCCGTGGTTGATGTTGCCGTGCACGAGCATGCGGAGGACGCTCTCGCCCTCCAGGTACTCGACGACCTGCAGCGCGCCGTAGAAGTTGCGCACCCGGGTGAGGGCTCCGCGCGTCTGGTCTTGCTGGAACTTCAGCGTCATCCACGTGAGGCCGCCGATCGCCCCGGCGAGGAGCAGCGGGACCGTCCAGCGAACGAGATATCGGGTTCCATCGCCTGGATCGCGCAGCCAAGTGGTGAGCACGAGCGCCGCGACGAAGATCAGCGTGAGCGGGAACTCCACCGGCCCGAGGAAGACGACGGGCGCCACGAGCCCCAGGGCGAGGCCCCCGAGCGCCCCGCCGGCCGACAGCGGGAGGTACAAGGCGGTGAGGTGGCTCGGTGCGGGCCCCAGGC
>CAZXSG010000102.1:0-3619 GCA_964643185.1 uncultured Holophagales bacterium | reverse complement strand
GGGCCTCAGGCGCGCGAGCTCGCCGTGAGCCGTCATGCAGACGACGAAGAGCGCGGCCGAGAACGCGGCCACCTGGAGCCGCACCGGCGCGTGCACGCTCTGGGGCAGCGTGAGCCAGCCCATGCCGAGGAGCGCGGGCACGGCGAGCGCCACGAAGAGCTTCCGCACATACCAGCGCTCACTGTCGAAGCAGAGGATGAAGCTCAGGAGGTACAGGCTCAGCGGCAGCACCCACAGGAACGGAATCGGCGCTACGTTCGTGGAGAGGTGGTTCGTCACCGAGAGGAGCAGCATCGACGGCCCGAAGGCCAGGAGCACCCACAGGAGCCGCATTCCCATCGCCGGGCTCTCTCCGGCCTCCGTCGTCTCTTCCTCTCCCCGGGTGGGGAGCCCCGTCGAGCGCCGGGACATTCCGCCGGCACAGAGGAGGAAGAGGACGTAACCCGCCGACCACAGTCCCGCCTGCACCCCGAGCGCGAGAAACGGCTCGACGAGGACGGGATAGCCGAGGAGCGCCGCGAGGCTCGCGGCGTTGGAGAGCGCGAACAGCCTGTAGGGTTGGAACCCGGGGCGTTCCCGCGCGAGCCAGGCCTGCATCAGAGGGCTCGTCGAGGAGAGGAGCAGGTAGGGCAGCCCCACCGTGGCCGCGAGGAGGCCGAGGATGCGGAGCGTGGGGTCGCCGGGGTCGACCGGTTTCCAGGCGGCGCTCGGGGAAAGCGGCAGCGCCACGAGGCTGAGGGCGAGGAGCGTGAGGTGGATCGCGGCCTGCCGCCTCGCCGGGAGTTTCTGCAGGAGGTGCGCGTACAGATAGCCACCGAGCAGCACGACCTGGAAGAACAGCATGCACGCCGTCCACACCGCGGCCGAGCCCCCGAACCACGGCAGGAGGCGCCGGGCGAGGAGCGGCTGCACGAGGAACAGGAGGAACGAGCCGAGGCCGATGGTGGCCGCGGGCAGGGCGAGGCTGCGTTTCGGGGCGGAATCGATGGCGGGATGATCGCATCGGCGCTCCGGCCCGCGTGACACACTGACCGGGCATGTCGAAGGGCGTCGTTCGCGCGGCGCTAGAGGTTCTGGGCGTACGCGAGGACGAGGAGCGCATCGTCCTTCTGCTGGTCCTGCACTCGTTCTTCCTGGGTGCGGCCGTGGTGTTCTTCGAGACGGCCGCGACGGCGCTGTTCCTCTCGACGTACGAATCCAGCGCGCTGCCGTATGCCTACATCGGCGGCGCCGTCGTCGTGACGCTCGCGGGCCTCGCCTACGCGTTCAGCGAGCAGAGGGCGCCGTTCCCGAAGCTCCTGGTCGGAACGCTCTTCGCGCTGGCCCTCGCGATCTGCGGGCTGCGCGCGGCGCTCTCCCTCACGACGTCGAAAGCGCCCGTGTTCGCGCTTCTCATCTTCGTCGAGGTGCTCACGACGCTCCTGAGCCTGGAGTTCTGGGGTCTCGCGGGGCGCCTCTTCGACGTGCGGCAGGGAAAGCGGCTGTTCGGTCTCGTGGGCTCGGGAGACATCCTCGCCGGGATCCTGGGCGGCCTCCTCGTGCCGATCGTGGTGGGGCCTCTCGGCGGCGCACCCAACCTCCTCTTCCTTTCAGCTTTCGCGCTGGTTCTCGGCGCGGGCGCGCTCGCGGTGATCGTGCGGTCCTCGCGAACCGCGCTCTCTACAGACTCCGCGAAGGAAGAGGAGAAGGGCGGAGAGCGGGCGGGCGGGCGCGACGGCTATCTCCTGGGCGTCTTCGCGCTGGCCTCGCTCTCGATGTTCGGCTTCTACTTCGTGGACTACGTGTACCTCGCCGCCGTGGAGGCGAAGTACCCGAGCGAGGCGTCACTCGCGGCGTTCTTCGGCTTCTACAAGGCCGCGGTGGGAATCGTCACGCTCGTCTTTGGAACGCTCCTCACCGGGAGGCTGCTGAACCGCTACGGGCTCCTCCTCGGCCTCGCGGCTCTGCCGGCCGTGGTCGTCGCCGGGATGCTCGCGCTGGCGCTCGCCGGTCCCGTGGGGCTGGCCGGCGGCGGGGTCGTGCTCGCGCTGGCCGTGGCGATGAAGCTCGCCGACGACGTGCTGCGCGTCTGCCTGCACGGCCCGTCGGCGCGAATCCTGTATCAGCCGCTCGCCGCACGAATCCGTGTGCGGGTGCACGCGCAGGTGGAGGGCGTGGTGGAGCCCGTGGCGGCAGGCGTCGCGGGCGGCGTCCTCCTCCTCACGACGTTCGCGGGGCTGGACGCGCCCCGCGTGGCGATCGTGGCGACGCTCTTCGTCGCGGGCTGGCTCGTCGTGTCGCTCCTCGTGCGGCGCGGCTACACGGCTGCCCTCACGTCGGCGCTGTCGAAGCGCACGCAGCTCGGCGAGGGGTTCCAGATCAACGATGCGTCGAGCCTCGCCGTGCTCGAGAGGTTCCTCGCGAGCCCGGAGCCTTCGGAGGTCATCGGCGCGCTCTCGATGCTCGAATCCGTTCAGCACGAATCGCTGCGACCGGCGCTCGTGAGGCTCCTCGACCATCCCGCACCGGGGGTGAGGGTGGAGGCGCTCCGGCGGATCGCATCCTGGGGGCCGGAGGGCTCGGACGCCCTTCCCGCACTGAGGCGGCTGCTCGGCGCCGGCGAGCCCGCCGCCGTGAGGAGCGCCGCGCTCCGCGCGTACTGTGCAGTCGCTGGAGAAGGCGGCGTCGCGGAGGTGGCGGCGCACGTAGAGGATCCAGACAGCGAGGTGCGCTTCGGTGCGATGGCCGGGCTCCTGCAGCTCGGGCACGCCGGCGACACGTTCCTCGCGAAGGTCCACTCTTCGGATCCGCGGGATCGTGAGCTGGCCGCGCGCGTGCTGGGCGAGGTGGGAAGTTCGTCTCACGAGCCACAGCTCATCGCGCTCCTCGGCGACTCGGACGTCGACGTGCGCCGGGCCGCGCTGACCGCGTCCTCGCGGTTCCGCGGCCCGGAGGTGATGGGTCTCGCGGCCTCGAGCCTCGCCCATGCGAGCCTGCGGGGGGCCGCGTCGGGCGCGCTCGTCGCCGCGGACGACGATGCGGCGCCCGTGCTCGAGAGGCTCTTCGAAGCGGCGGACCAGACGCGCGTCGTGAGGAAGCGGATCGCGCTCTTGTGGGGCCGCATGCGGGGCGACCGGTCTCTCGCCGCCCTTCTTGCGAGGCTGGAGACGCCGGATACGGCCGTGCGCCTCCAGGTTCTCGCGTCTCTCGTGCAGCGCGGGTACCGCGAGCCCGTGCCGTCGACGCGCGTGAGCGCGCGGCTCCGTGCGGAATTCGCGGACGCGACCTGGGCGCTCGCGGCTCTGGCCGACGTGGGCGAGGGACGGCCGCTCCTCGCGCGGGCGCTGCACCACGAGGTTGAAGGCAACGTCGCGTGCGCCTTCCACCTCCTCGCGCTCGTGCACGACCCGCACGCGATCCTCAGGGTGTGGGGCTGGCTCTCGGGCAAGGGCTCGGGCTCGCGGGCACCCACGGGAGAAGAGCGGGCCCGCGCGATCGAGATGCTGGACAACGTGATCGACGGCGTCCACAAGAAGCCGCTCTTCCCGCTCCTCGAGGACCGGCCGCTCGAGGAGCGGCTCGAGGCGCCGCGCGAGGCGTTTCCGGAGCGGAGCGTCCGGCGCACCGGCCCGCCCGAGGG
>CAZXSG010000101.1:0-9145 GCA_964643185.1 uncultured Holophagales bacterium | reverse complement strand
TCCAGGCTCGTCTATCCACGTGAGCTGTACCTCCGTGTCCGGCCGCACGCCGTTCACCGGATAGTTCGCGTTCAGCGCGCGCAGTTCGTTCGAGCCGCGCTGCTCGAAGTAGTTCGTGCGCAGGCGCAGCCAGGAGATCAGCTGGTGATCCGCGCCGACCGAGAAGCGCTGGATCGTCGGCATCTCGAGGTTCGCCGCCTCGCGCACGATGCTGGCCGGCGGCCGCCGCAGCGGGTCGCTGCTGGGCGGCTGCGGGAACGACGGATTCTGGTAGATTTCGGCGTACTGCCGCACGCCATCCCACTGCCGCGTCTGCGCGTACCTCCAGAGCGCCTCGCAGTCGCCGCAGAGGCTCCCGGCACGCGGGCCGTGGTTCCCGGCGCAATAGCGGCCGATCATGATCCCGAGCGTGCGGCGCTCGCGTGCGATGCGACGAGCCGCGCCCGGCCTCATGCCGGCTTTTCCGTGAGGGCGGGCTTCACGCGGATCAGCAGGGCGGCGACGGCGGTCACGAGCGCGACGCTGCCCAGGATCACGGCCATCCTCGTGTAGGGGAGACCCAGAGCGCGGCGGACGTCCACGAGCTCGAGGAGCGTACGCACCCATTCCAGGGTGCCCAGGAGGAGCAGGCCCTTGACCGTCCAGGCGGCCCAACGCGTGCGGAAGGCGAGGAGCGCGGGCGCGACCACGATGACGAGGGCGACCAAGGCATGGCCGGCGCGCAGGAAGTGAGCGCCCAGGACGAGGGTCGCGAGGACCACGAGGATGAGGCGGGGGATCGACGTCCGCTGCGTGCCGTTCTCTTTCACGCCTCGAGCATGGCCCCCGGCCTCGTGGACCGCCATGACGAAGATCAGGTCGTCCGGGCGATTCCCCTCATTTCATGCTTTCCGGGTACCTCACTGCGGGTTCAGCGGGTTCAGGAGCGCCCGCAATCTGACCAGCTCCTCCATGCGCGCGGGGTCGCGCGCCCAGTCGAGCCCCTTCTCCTCGGGCTGTCCGTTCTCCCTCGGGTGAAGGTAGAAACCCCGCTCGGCGTCCGGCTTGTCTTCCTCCACCGGAATCCTGTGGGCCTCCGCCCAGCGGTCCTGCCTCACGCCCGTGAGCTGCCACGAGACCTCGAGCCCCGGCTTGCCCCCGGCGATCCGGAAGCGGTTGCCCGTGACCTTCCGGGAAACGTAGACCGGAGCGAAGGCCCCGATGCACGTGAGCTGATAGCGGAAGTCGCGGTTCAGGGGCTCCAGCCAGTCGGGCAGGACCACCTCGGCCTCGCCGCGCGCGTCGAGGACGGCGATTCCGCTGTAGACGTTGAGCATGTCCGGCGACTCCACGAAGGAATGCAGCAGATAGCGATTCGCGGGGTCGAGCGGATGGTCGATGCGGAACGAGCCGCCGGCTTTCGACAGCGTGCCCGTCACGTTCACGGTGCCCTGGAAGTAGCCGGCCTGCGTGGCCCCGCTCGTGGCGACCGCGTAGACGGCCGAGGAGCCCGCGCCCTGCACGTACGCTTCGACGCCGCGCCCGTTGGCGACGAGGCTCTGGGCCTGGAGCGCACCCGTGTACGCCGCCCGGCTGGTCGCGAGCACGCCCGAGCTGGTCGTGGCGTCGCCCCAGACCGCCGAGGCCTTTTCGGCCGGGTTCACGGGGTTGTAGCCGCTGCCCTCGCCGGTGACTCCCCGAATGGCGATGCCGTGTGCGCTCATGCCCAGGATGCCGTTCTTGGTCTGCGACAAGCCGATGACCCCCGCGTTCGTCTCGGATGAACCGTAGGCGCCCGCACCGCTCACCGAGGTCGCGTACACGCCGGCCCCGCCCCCGGAGTTTGAGCCCCAGACCCCGATGCCGCCGTCTCCCGTTCCGAGGCTTTGGCCCTTGATGGCGGCCGAGTAGGTGGGCGGGTTCGAGGCGCTCAGCGTGCCCTGAATCGCGACCACGTTGGCCCCGGTTCCGACCGCCGTGCCGATGATAGCCTTGTCCTGAGCCGCGGCGAGGATGCCCGCGCCCGCTCCGCTGTTGGAGACGGCAAAGGCCGCGTTCCCGCCGCCGGTGCTCGCGATTCCAACGTACGGCAGCGAGAGGCCACTGGAGCCGCCGGCCGCCGAGATCGTGAGGGTGCTGCCCGCGGGCGTGAGCGTGACGTTCGAGCCCGCGGCCAGCGTCACCGCGCCGGTCAGTCCGTTGAGGCTCGCGACGCCAGCGGTGAGGCCGCCCCGAAAGCTCATCTCGAAACCGATCGAATCCTGCGAGCCGTTCGCGATGCCGGTTCCGTACACGAGGACGCGCCCGGCGCCGGAGATCCCGCGGGCCTCGAGGACTGCGTTCTCGGTCGAAGGCGAAGGGAGGACGTCCAGGACGTTCCACTGCTTCGGCTCGAACGCCCGCAGAGCGTAGTCTTTCTGTCCGAGGACCGTGCCGTTCGCCTCACGTACTGTGATCCGGACAGTGGCTGCCGAGCCTCCCACCTCCACGAGACCGAAGTTGTAGCGGAAGTCCTCGGTCCCGCCCTGCGAGACTCCCTGGAGCAGCGCGACGTCACCGGTGGCGATCGCGAGGCTCCTCGGGATGCCGGCGAAGTAGGAGCCGTTCGCGTCGCGGAGATTGCTGCCCGTGGGCAGGTTGTACGTGCGCGAGGAGACGAGCACGTCCTGGTTGGCCTCGACCCAGAGTGCTCCCGACGCGTTCGACCGTCCGAACAGTGTGGCGATCACGTTCTCGTACTTCCGGGTTTCACCCGCGGGAAGCGTGAACGAGACGGACTGTGGAGCCAGGTTCGAGACGTCGCGCTCGAGGAAGCGGAGCTGGACGAGGGCCGGGGCCGCGCCGAGATTCGTCACCCAGAGGGTGGAGTAGAACTGAGCCTGTGAGGCGCCCGGAGCGCGGGCCGACGCGGGAATGACGACGTCGGTTCCGGCGAAGCCGGCCGAGACCGTCTTTGCGGGGAGGAGCGCGAGAACGAGTGCGGCAGCGACGACCGCGCCCGTGGAACTGCACCTTGTGGGCATGTCGAACCCCCTTTTCGGATGGCTGTGGGGGCGGTTCGCAGCCGTGGCATGCCCGGGATCCGGTGCGGAGGCCGGACGATGAGAAGCGGCGCGCCGGTCGAACCGCGTGAGGGTGCCGACAACACCTCCAGCATCCAAGCTGTGTCCAATGGCGCCCGCCCGCCATGGTTCCGATGCATCAGTCCGGGCCCTCCTGATGCAGACGTGCCATGGCCCCCGGAGGCCGGCCGGCACACGCTTCCCAGGTCTCCGGGAGGCGCCCATGCGAACTCATCCGTTCACGCCGCGACTGGTCTTTCTCCTGGTCCTTGGTCTCCCGAACGCGCAGGGGTCCGCCGTTTCGGGCGGGGCGCCCGTCGCGGAGCTGCCTGGCGCGATCGACGCGTGTGAGATGCCGGGCTACAAGCGGCTCTCGCCCCTACTCGCCGTGGGCGGGGCGCCGAGCCTGGCCGTTCTCGCCGACCTGGCGGCCCGGGGCGTGACGACGGTGATCGATCTCCGCCCCGAGGCCGAAGGGACCGCCCCGGAGAAGGCGATGGTCGAGGCGTTCGGGCTCCGCTACGTGCAGATCGCGGTCACCCCGCAGACGTTCCAGAGGAAGGACGCGGAGGCCGTCGGCCACGTGCTCAGGGAGACGACCGAGGGCAGCGTGCTCCTGCACTGCTCCACCTCGAACCGGGTCGGCGGCGTCCTCGCGGTGCTCGAGGCGCTGAAAGGAAGAACCCTCGACGAGGCCCTCGTCGCGGGCCGGAATGCCGGTCTCAGGAGCGGGCCCATGGAAGACGCGGTGCGCCGGGTGCTCGAGGCCGACAAGTCCGGGGACTCGCCGAAACCGTGAGTGCAGCTCAGTTCGCCCTGACGATTCCCCTCATTCGAGGCGCCGGCCCGGCATCTGCCGGCCGCCCTGGTGGAGGACGAGCGCCGTCGCCGGCCCGCTCTCCCCGAACGTGAACACGAGCCGGGCCTCGACGCCGACGACCTCGAGCTCGTTCGGAGAGCGCGCGGTGAGGCCCAGCTTCGGCTGGCCGGTCGCTTGCGCGAAGAGGGCACCGCTTTCGAGCGTCACCGCGAGCACGAAGCCCGGGGCGAGCTCGTAACGTCCCACGAAGCGCTCGGGATTCGTGAGCTTCACCTCGGGGGCCTCGAGCCTCTTGATCTGCTCCTCGGCGTGTTTGTTCTTCGGGTCGAGCTCCAGAGACTTCCTGTAGTTCGTGATCGCGAGGTCGCGGTCGCCGCGCGTGGCGTACGCCTCGGCCAGGCTGTCCCACGTATTGGCGGACTTCGGGAACGACTCGGTGTTCAGCTTCAGCAGCTCGATCGCGTCGGCCACCTTCCCCTGCGAGAGGAGCATGTAGCCGGTGTTGTTGATCTCCCCTTCGTTGAGGTCGTACTCATTCGTCTTCTGCTCGCGGTAACGCGCGATCGCCCGGCCGACGCCCCCCGGTTCCGTCGACGCCAGGAGCACGTCGACGATCGAGCGCTTCGGCTCGGGGGCGGGCAGCCCGCGCAGAATTCCGAGGATGCCCGTCACCAGCTCCTCCATCCGGTCGCGCGAGGTGTTGTCGAGGAGCACGACGAGCTCCTTCGTCTCGGGAACCCGCACGAGCACCGTCGAGAAGCCGTTGATGCCGCCGTTGTGGCGAATCGTCGCGAGCTCGGCTCCATTCGGGAGCTTCGTCTTCCCCACAGCCCATCCGAACGCGTAGTTCTCGAGAACCGGCGTCCACATCTGCTTCTTCAGCTCGGCGGGGAGCAACCTGTCGGTGTAGAGCGCGCGGTCCCAGAGGTAGAGGTCCGAGACCGTCGAGTACAGAGAGCCCGCCGCGTAGGGGATCGACATGTCGAGATACGGCGCGTTGCGGTGTCCGCCGGGAATCGGCTCGTAGCCCGCGGCCCGCTTCGGAAGGACCGTCTGAGAAAGGTCGTAGCCGCTGTCCTTCATGCCGAGGGGCTCGAAGATGCGCTCGCGAACGACCTCTGCGTACGGCTTGCCGGTGACCTTTTCGACGATCGCGCCGAGCAGGAAGTAGCCGGAGTTGTTGTACGCGTATTTCGAGCCCGGCTCGAACTCGAGATCGCCGCTCGCGTGCTTCTTCACGAACTCCGCGACGCTGAACGGGTTGCGCGAGACGTTCGGCCGAAAGCCGGGCTGCCCCGTGTAGCTCGGGATGCCCGACGTGTGCGCGAGGAGGTGCGTGATCGTCACGCGGTTCCCGGTGTCGGCCCGATAGTCGGGCAGATACGTCGTGAGCTTTCCGTCGAGCTGGAGTTTCCCCTCGGCCACGAGCTGCAGGATCAGCATCGAGGTGAACTGCTTCGTGATGGACCCGAGCCGGAACTTCGTGTCCGCGGCATTCGGGATCTGCCACTCGAAGTTGGCCATCCCGTAGCCGCCTTGGAGCACCACGCCGTTCCGGTCCGCGACGAGGGCCGAGCCGTTGAACTGGCGCACGGCCTGGGCCTTCTTCAGGAAGGCGTCGATCTCCTCCTTCTTCCCTTTGGCGAGAAGGGGTTGCGCGGCGAGGAGGAGCGCGACGGTAGCGAAAATGGAAAGCCGGAGGGCGCGTGAATGCATGAGGGCATTTTAGGGGCCCCGCGGCGCCGGAGGACGCCGCGCTCACTGCCGTCCCGGCCGGAGGCTCAGGCGAGGATGGCGCGCACCTCGGCCTCGATGCCGCCGGGCTCGCGCTCGCGGAGGTTGTAACGCACGCGCACGGCGGGCTTCGAGATCTTGAGGACGCGCGTGAGGTCGATCGGGGTCCCGATGACGACGACGTCGCACGGAGTGGCCTCGATCGTCTGCTCGAGCTCTCTGATCTGCGCGTCCCCGTAACCCATGGCCGGGAGGATCCCCACGGCATTCGGGTACTTCGCGAACGTTTCCTTGATGGAGCCGACGGCGTACGGGCTCGGATCCACGATCTGGGCGGCACCCTCGGCCCGCGCGGCGACGCAGGCGGCGCCGAAGCGCATTCCGCCGTGGGTGAGCGTTGGGCCGTCCTCCACGGCCAGCGCGCCCTTGCCCGCGAGGAGTCCGGGCTTGTCGACGGTGACGGGGGAGTCGGCCAGGATCACGCGGGCGCGCGGGTTCACCTTGAGCGCGTTGGCCTCGATGGACGCCACGTTCGAGAAGTCGGCCGTGTCGCACTTGTTGATCACGATCACGTCGGCGCGCCGGAAGTTCGCCTCGCCGGGGTGGTAGGACATCTCGTGCCCCGGCCGATGCGGGTCGGCGACGCAGATGTGGAGGTTCGGCACGTAGAACGGGAGGTCGTTGTTGCCTCCGTCCCACAGGATCACATCGGCCTCCTGCTCGGCCTTCGCGAGGATCTGTCCGTAGTCGACGCCCGCGTAGACGACGAACCCGTTGTCGATGTGCGGCTCGTACTCCTCGCGCTCCTCGATGGTGCATTTCTCGGTGTCGAGGTCCGCGTACGTCGCGAAGCGCTGACAGGCCTGCGCCGCGAGGTCGCCATAGGGCATCGGGTGGCGGATCGCGACGACGCGCTTCCCGAGCCTCTTGAGGATGTCCGAGAGATAACGGGTCGTCTGGCTCTTGCCCGCGCCGGTCCGCACGGCCGTCACCGCGATCACGGGGACCTTCGAGGGCAGCATCGTGGAGGCGGCCGAGAGGAGCAGGAAGTCGGCGCCGGCCGCGATGCACTGTGATGCGAGGTGCATGACGGTCATGTGGGTCACGTCGGAGTAGGAGAAGACGCAGGTGTCGACCTTCTCGTCCTCGATGAGCCGGGACAGATCCTCTTCCGGCACGATGGGGATTCCGTTCGGATAGCCGGGGCCCGCGAGCACTGCCGGATAGCGCCGTCCCGCGATGCCGGGGATCTGCGTCGCCGTGAACGCGACCACGTGGGATGCGGCGTCGCCTCTGTAAACCGTGTTGAAGTTGTGAAAGTCCCGTCCCGCCGCTCCCAGAATCGCGATTCGCTTGCTCATGGATTCCTCCTGAAGGCCTGACCGACCCGTTCCATCCTCGTGCGCCGCAGAGCGAAAAACGATGGCGCGGCCAGCCTATTGACGCTTTCACCGGCGCGGAGGTAGGAATCCCCCCGGGTAAACTGAAGGCGGAAGGAAGCCGCGATGCCCTTTGATCTGCAGCCGACTCTGAAGGGGGAGCTCCTCGAGCTGCGCCCGCTGCGGCCGGAAGACTTCGACGCGCTCTACGCCGTCGCGTCGGATCCGCTCATCTGGGAGCAGCATCCAGCCAGCGACCGCTACGAGGAGGCCGTCTTCCGCGAGTACTTCCGCGGGGCGCTGGATTCGGGCGGAGCGTTCCTCGTCGTCGACGCCGCGACCGGCCGGGTCATCGGCTCGACGCGCTTCCACGGCTACCACGAGGCGAAGAGCGAGATCGAGATCGGCTGGACGTTCCTCGCGCGGTCCCACTGGGGTGGCACCTACAACCGCGAGATGAAGACGCTGCTCCTCGATCACGCGTTCCGGTACGTTTCGAGCGTCGTCTTCCTCGTGGGCCCGAAGAACCTGCGCTCCCAGAAGGCCATGGAGAAGATCGGCGGCGTCCGCGACGGCATGAGGCCCGACGGCCGCGGGGGTGAGAGCGTCGTGTTCCGAATCGCCGCCCCGGCCGAGTGAGCTGCGCGGAGCCTGGCTGTCCGCCCGGGCCGCTCGGCCGCGAGCACGTCCACGCGCAGACCCTTCGCTCGGCCATGGCCCTCGGGTAACCAGCGGACGAGAGCCCGCCGCCGGGAGGCGACCTGGAGCCTGTGGCGTCCGTAGAACACCCCGGTGGAGCGCAAGAGCCCCCTGACCTTGTGCCGCGTGGCCGTGCTTGTTGCCGTCGGCGCGCTCGCGGTTCTGGCTCATCGCTCGATGCAGCGGTATGAGGACCAGATCAACAATCTCGAGCTCTTCAAGGCGTATGCCCGCGCGCTCGAGGAATACGAGCGAGCAAACGATTCCTTTCCGGCGACTCCCGAGGCGCTCGAACGGCCGCTTCGAAGCCGCATCCTGCGCCCTCTCGGAAAGGACCATTGGGGAAACCCCATCCATTACGAATCCAGAGGACACGCGTACGTCCTCGTGAGCCTCGGACGCGATGGCCATTCGGATGGGCTGGACGCTTGGGACCTTCGCGAGGCGGACGTGAAACAGAGAATCTGTGGCGACGTCGACGCCGACCAGGTGAGGTCCGATCGCGGCTTCCATCGGGCCTGTTTCAAATAGGCTTCCGCAGCTCGCGCCTCCGCGCGAACGCCTCGATGCCGCTCCGCGCCACGAGTGTCGCGAGGGCGAGGAGCGTGAGCACGGACGCGACGGCGAAGGCCGCCTGGAAGCGGTACTCGTTGTAGAGGATCTCGATGTGCAGGGGCAGCGTGTTCGTGAGACCCCGCACGTGGCCGGACACCACCGACACCGCGCCGAACTCGCCCATCGCGCGGGCGGCGCACAGAAGCACGCCGTAGATCACGCCCCACTTCACGTTGGGCAGCGTCACGCGAAAGAAGATCTGCCAGCCGCCCGCGCCGAGGAGGTGCGCGGCCTCCTCCTCCTCGGTGCCCGCGGCCTGCATCACGGGCAGCACCTCGCGCGCGATGAGCGGGAACGTGACGAACAGGGTCGCGAGGACGATGCCCGGCACCGCGAAGATGACCTTCACCTCGTGCGACGCGAGCCACGGACCCAGCCAGCCCTGACGGCCGAAGAGCAGCACGAAGACGAGGCCCGAGACGACGGGCGACACCGCGAGCGGAACGTCGATGAGCGCGAGGAGGAGGTTCTTCCCGCGGAACGCGAACTTCGCGATCGCCCAGCTCGCCGCGAGGCCGAACACCAGGTTGAACGCCACGGCGCACACCGTGACGAAAACGGAGAGCTTCAGCGCGGCCCAGGCATCGGGCTCGCGGATTGCCGCGAAGTAGGCCGCGACGCCGGCCTTCAGCGCCTCGATGAACACGGCTCCGAGCGGCACCACGAGAAAGGCGCCCAGGAAGAGCAGCGCGGCGCCCACGAGCGCGTACCTCACGGCTCGCGGCTCGGTGCGTGCTGCGCGGGCGGTGAGCGGGGGAAGCGCACCGGCGTTCATCGGGTCGCTCCGGCCGGCGCGCCCCAGCCCGAGGCCTTGAGCTGGAGGCCGTTGATCACGAGAAGGAGCGTGAGCGACGCGC
>CAZXSG010000100.1:0-9148 GCA_964643185.1 uncultured Holophagales bacterium | reverse complement strand
GACGGTGACGACGAACGCCGCGGCGTCCGCCAGCTTCCGCTTGAGCGGGCTCGTCTCCAGGTCGGACTCGGGGCGCGCCGTGCGGGCCTCGGCGGCGCTCCGCGCGACCTGGGACTCGAGCGCGACGATCGAACGGTGCTTGCCGTTCACGACCCGCGCCATGGACGCGATGTGGTCGGGCCCGGTGCCGCAGCAGCCCCCCACGATCGACGCGCCGGCCTTCACGAACTCCCGCGCCAGGTCACGGAAGTAGTCGGGGGTCGCGGGGTACACGGTGCGCCCGCCCACGATCCAGGGATAGCCCGCGTTCGGCATCACGGAGATGGGGGCCGGGACGTGGCTCACCACCTTGAGGAGGAGGTCGAGCGATTCCTGAGGTCCGATGGTGCAGTTCATGCCGGCGATGTCGGCGCCGGCCTCGAGGATCTCCCGGAACGACTCGGCCGCGTCCGCGCCGAACGAGGTCTTGCCGTCGGCCAGAAACGTGAGCGACGCCAGGATGGGAATGTCCTTGGAGAGATCCCGCGCGGCCCGGATCGCCTCGCAGAGCTCGAGCGTCGAGGAGAACGTCTCGAGGATCAGGAGGTCCACGTTCTCCTCGAGGAGGATGTGGATCTGCTCGCGGAAGATCTCGCGCACCTGCGTCTTCGTGAGCGGCCCGTAGGGCTTCACGAGCTGACCGAGCGGGCCCACCTGGCCGGCCACGTAGACGTACTCCCCGGCGGCCGCCTCGTGAGCCAGCCGCACGCCCTCGCGGTTGATCTTCTCGAGGGAGTCGGCCCAGTCGAACTTGGTGAGCTTGGCGCGGTTCGCGTCCCAGGGGTTCGTCGAGAGGATGCGGGCGCCCGCCGACACATAGTCGTCGTAGACCTCGGAGACGAGCTCGGGGTGGGTGACGCAGATGGGGCCGCGCGGGCCGTCGGACGGCGCGCCGCGGGAAACGAGGAGCGTCCCCATCGCGCCGCTGGCGAGGAGAACGTCGGTTTCGAGCTGCTTCCGGATGTCGATCTTCATAAAGCGAAACGCCCCTTCGAGGTTCGAAGAGGCGTGTTCCGGGTGCAGCGCCGATTCGACCTCGATTCATCTTTCCCCGTCCCGGAAACGCTTCCGGGCTCGGAGCGGGATTTGGCACCTGCCCCTCCTTCCGCAGAAGGAGAGCGGTTGCCGCGGCATCACAGGGCCCGTCCCTCCGCCGCTCTGGATGAAACGTGGTTCAAAGATCCTTCACGAGTCTACGCGAGAATACCGCCGCGATGAATACCAGCTCACCCGAACCCGAAAGCGTGGCCCCGAGGCTCTCCCGGGAAGAGGCGGAGGAGCGGTTCGCCGAGCTCCAGAAGAAGCTCGTGCCTCAATGGCGCCTCATCCGCACGCTGGCTCAGAAGGAACCGCAGACGATCGTGGTGGTGCCGTCGATGTCCATGGAGATGAGCTCCAAGGGGCTCGTCCTCCAGGCCTACGAGGAGCGCTTCCTGTTTCTCCTGCTCCTCCTTCGCAAGGTGCGGGCACGGGTCATCTACGTCACGTCGCTGCCCATTTTGCCGAGCACCATCGAGTACTACCTCGGCCTCCTGCCGGGCGTGATCCCGAGCCACGCGAAAGAGCGCGTCTTCTTCGTCTCGGCGATGGACGCGACCGGGAAGCCTCTCTCGCAGAAGCTCCTCGAGCGTCCGGCGCTCCTCGAGAAGATCCGCGCGCTCATCCCGAACCCCGACGTCGCGCACCTCGTGCCGTACAACACCACCGAGCTCGAGCGGGAGCTGGCCGTGCGGCTCGGCATCCCCATGTACGGCGCGGACCCGAAGCACTTCCCGTTCGGCACGAAGAGCGGCGGGCGGCGGATCTTCCGCGAGGCCGGGGTGCCCGTGCCCGACGGCGAGGAGGACGTGCGCACCCGGGCCGACGTCGCGGCGGCTCTGGCGCGGCTCCGGGCCCGAAAGCCCGGGCTCCAGCAGGCGATCGTGAAGCTCGACGACGCCGTCTCGGGCGAGGGCAACGCCCGCGTCGAGCTTTCCGGGCTGCCGGCGCCGGGCGATCCGGGCGAGCTCGAGGCCCTCGACGAACGGCTCGGGACCATGAAGCTCGAGGACCAAGGCTCCACGATCGACGCCTACTTCGCGAAGCTCGCGGAGCGGAACGGGGCCGTGGAGGAGCGCATCCAGGGCACGCGCTTCGAGAGCCCGAGCGTGCAGATGCGGCTCACCCCGCTCGGCGAGCTGGAGCTCCTCTCCACGCACGACCAGCTCCTCGGCGGCCCCTCGGGGCAGAGCTACCTGGGCTGCACGTTCCCTGCGGATCCGGGCTATGCCGTCACCATCACGAACGAGGCCCGGAAGATCGGCGAGCGGCTCGCGAAGGAAGGGGTCATCGGGCGGTTCGCCGTGGACTTCGTGACGGTGAAGAGCGGGGAGGAGCCGTGGAGCGCGTACGCGATCGAGATCAACCTCCGGAAGGGCGGCACGACACACCCCTACCTGACACTCGAGTTCCTGACCGACGGCTCCTACGAAGCCTCGACCGGCGTGTTCACGGCCCCCAGCGGGCGGCGCAAGTTCTACGTGGCGACCGACCACCTGGAGTCGCCGGCCTACCGGGCGCTCACGCACGAGCGGCTCTTCGACCGCACGATCCGGGAGGATCTCCACTTCAACCAGGCCCGCCAGACCGGGGTCGTGTTCCACATGCTCAGCGGTCTCACGGAACAGGGCCGGCTCGGCCTCACCGCGGTGGGCGATTCCCCCGAGGAGGCCCGCGCGCTCTACGACCGAGTCGGCACCGCGCTCGACGAGGAAGCCCGGGAGGCGCTCCAGCACGACTGACTCCGTTCGGCCCGTCCGGCCCCCGCTTGCCGAAATGGCCGTCTCAGGGCATGCTCTTTGGCTCGATGCGTGTTCTCGTCATCGGTTCCGGCGGCCGTGAGCACGCCCTGGTGTGGAAGCTGGCCCAGTCGCCGGACGTGACGGACGTTTTCTGCGCGCCCGGCAGCGCGGCCATCGCCCAGATCGCAACCTGCCTCCCGATCGGCGTGACCGACATCGTCGAGCTGGCCGATTTCGCCGAGAAGATGAAGGTCGATCTCACGGTGGTTGGGCCCGAGATGTCCCTCGCGCTCGGCATCGTGGACGAGTTCACCAAGCGCGGCCTCGTGTGCTTCGGGCCCAACAAGCTGGCCTCGGAGCTCGAGAGCTCCAAGGTCTTCTCCAAGCGCTTCATGCGCAAGTACGGCATCCCCACGGCCGAGGCCGAGATCTGCACCACCCGCCGCGAGGCCGAGGAGGCCGTGAAGAAGATCGGCCTCCCGTGCGTCTTCAAGGCCGAGGGCCTGGCTTCCGGCAAGGGAGTTCTCATCGTCGTCACGAAGGAAGAGGCCGAGCGGGCGCTCAAGCTCTTCTTCGACGACCGGGTCTTCGGCTCGGCGGCCGACCGCGTGCTCGTGGAGCAGTACATCGACGGCGACGAAGTGAGCCTCATGGTCCTCTGCGACGGCGAGCGGGCGATTCCGCTGGCCACCGTGAAGGACTACAAGAAAGTCTTCGACGGCGACCGCGGTCCCAACACGGGCGGCATGGGCTCCCACAGCCCGTCGGTCATCCTGGACGCCGGCACGTCCCGCGAGGTCCTCATGGGCGTCGTGGGTCCCACGCTCAAGGGCATGAAGGAGGAGGGGCGGCCGTTCAAGGGCATCCTCTTCGTGGGCCTCATCCTCGAGAAGGGCCTGAATCCCTACGTCCTCGAGTTCAACGTCCGCTTCGGCGACCCCGAAACGCAGTCCGTGCTCATCCGCATGGAGGACGACCTCGTTCCGTACCTCGTGAAATCGGCCAAGGGCACCTTCACCCCCGAACTCCGTCCGGTGTGGAAGAAGGAGGCCGCGGCCTGCATCGTTCTCACGGCCGAGGGCTATCCCGGCGGCTTCGAGAAGGGCCGTGTGATCACGGGGATCGACGAGGCCGCGAAGGAAGAGGGCATCTTCATCTTCCATTCCGGCACCGCGAAGAACGCCGACGGCCAGTGGGTGACTTCGGGCGGCCGGGTTCTCAGCGTCTGCGCGAGAACAAGGGGCCTCTCGGAGGCGCTCAAGAAGGCGCGCGAGGCGGCCGAGCGCATCCAGTTCGAGGGGCGGCACTTCCGGCGCGACATCGGCGCCAAGGCCATCGAGATCCTGCGCGAACGTACCGGCTCCGGGTTAGCGTAAATTTGATCCTGGGGGTTTCTCGATCCCCCCAGGCCCCCCGGCCGGGACAGATCCAGGCCCGTTCCGGCCCGCACCGCATTCGGGAGGTTCCATGAAGCGTTGCCTCGCCGGTCTCCTCGTCGCCTTCCTCGCCGCCGCAGGCGCGGCCAACGCCGATTACGTCCTCATCATGAAGGATGGGTCGCGGGTGAACGCGAAGGCCAAGCCCGAGGTCAAGGGCAGGAACTACGTCTACAAGACGCCGATCGGCACCACCCAGATGGTGCTCGTGGCCGACGTGGACGAGGCGAAGACCGAGGCCGCGAACAAGGACGGCACCGGCCTTCAGGAGATCGAGGCGCCCGCATCCACCCCGGCGCCGCCCACGCCCACGGCCGCGGCCGCCGCGAAGGGCACGCCCGACATCGTCGAGCTCGCACGGCGACGGAAGGCCGAGAAGGCCGCCCGGGAGCAGGCCGAAAAGGAAGCCGCGGAGGCGGCTCTCGCGACGCCGACCCCCACGCCCACGCCAAAAAAGAAGAGCTGACCGGCCAGCGCCCCCCCCGTGCGGCCTTCCGTGAGGTAACGTAACACCCTCATTCGGAGGGTTCATGCTTCGACGCTCGTTCGTGGCCGTGGCGGCACTGGTTTCGCTCCTCGGATCGTCATTTGCCTGGGCACAGGCTCAGAAACCCGAGGGACCGGTGCGGGCCGAGAGGACGTGGCGCGCGGTCCACGAGGGCATGCCTCTGGCGCGAGGGGTGGAGCTCTCCCAGGCTCTGATGAACCCCGTCGAGGACGGACCTGGAATCGCGACGGTCAGCTGGGACCGGCCGGCGCGCCATGTTCTGCTCTATACGGAGCAGGTGAGCGCGGCGGATCACCGCGGGCTCGAAGCCATTTCGTACTGGGTGCGCG
Source organism: uncultured Holophagales bacterium (assembly GCA_964643185.1). Lineage (GTDB taxonomy): Bacteria > Acidobacteriota > Thermoanaerobaculia > UBA5066 > UBA5066 > JAEUQS01. Next base: position 4,056 of record CAZXSG010000100.1, on the reverse strand, counting down.
CGTCCGTCGCAGACTGCGCGACCGGGACGGAAGGGCCCAAAGCGCTCGATTGCGAACGCCTTTCCCGCAAGAGCCATGTGGCCTTGCGCGTCGGAAACGCCTGGTACGTGGCGGCGCGGGGCTACGAGCCCCAGAGCGGACGCGGCCCGGGCTGTGAAGCCGGCACGGACTGCGTCGACGGGCCCGACCCGGTTCTCTGGGAGCTTGCGGAGCTGGAGCTTTCCTCGGCCACGTTCTGGCCGGCGGGGATCGACGTTGCGACCGGGAAGGCGGGCGAGCCCGACCAGACCAAGGAGCAGGCGCTCCCCGAGGGTGAGATCACGGGTCTCGGTCTGTACCTGCCCGACACGCGCGGGCGGCACATCCAGACGTATGGGGACGTGATTCCGTCGCGCGCGGTCATCACGCCGTGCGTGTTCGGCTACCCGTCCACGACGCGGTGTTGGTTCGACGACACGCGTCCCGACCGCAAGCTGAGGCTGATTTTCGCCGGATCCGACAAGAGGTGGTTCGAGTTCCGCGACGCGACGCACCTCATTTGCGGCACGCTCGACTCGTACGTCGAGACGACGCTCAAAGGCATGACCACGACGACGTTCCGGGCCGAGCTGCCGGGAATGGTCCTGGTCGGGTCCGCGATCGCGCGACCGGGCTTCTCGTCCATGGCGGGCAGCCTCACGATCGGAACGCAGCCGGGCGCCGAGGTCCTCTTCATCCGCGACGCCAACGCTCTCGACGACCCGCCGTGCTGCCCGGTGATCGAGATCCAGCCGGCGACGCTCACGAACGGCACGGCCGGCGTGGCGTACGCGCCCGTCACGTTCACCCAGAACGGCGGAGCCCTTCCCGTGAGCTGGAGCGCCACGGGCCTGCCCGCGGGGATGAGCGTCAGCGCAGGCGGCGTGCTCTCGGGCACGCCCACCGTGGTGGGCAACTTCGTCGTCTCCGTGGTCGTCACCGACGCCGAAGGGTGCAGCTCCGGACGGGACGTCCCGCTCACGATCGTGTGCCCCACCGTCAACGTCACGCCGGCGAGCCTCGTCAACGGCACGGCGGGAGTCGCGTACGGCCCGGTGACCTTCACGCAGACCGGCGGGCTCGGCGCCATCACGTGGGACGTCTCGAGTGGCACGCTGCCGGCCGGCCTCAGTCTCAGCGCCGCTGGCGTGCTCAGCGGCACGCCCACGGTCGTCGGCCCGTTCAGCTTCACCGTGCGGGCCACGGACGTCAACGGCTGCATCGGCACGCGGGCGCTCACCCTCACCGTGCAGTGCCCGACGATCACGATCCTGCCCGTGTCGCTCGCGAACGGCACGGCGGGAGTGGCGTACGGTCCCGTCAATTTCACCCAGAGCAACGGATTGGGCGCCATCACCTGGTCGATCTCCGGCGGGGCGCTCCCCGCGGGTCTTTCGCTCAGCGCTGCGGGAGTTCTCAGCGGCACGCCGACCGTCGTGGGCACATTCAACTTCATCGTGAGGGCCACGGACGTCAACGCCTGCTTCGGGGATCAGCCCCTCGTCCTCACCCTCGTGTGCCCGACCATCGACGTCCAACCCGCCACTCTCCCGGGGGGAACGGCCGGTGTCGCCTGGGGCCCGGTGACGTTGACCCAGTCCGGGGGGGTCGGGACCATGACGTGGTCGCTCGCTGCGGGGGCCTTCCCGACCGGTATGACGTGGAATCCGGCGGGCTTCCTCTCGGGCACTCCGACGCAGACCGGCACATTCAGCATGACGATGCGTGCGACGGACCAGAACGGGTGCTTCGGGGAGCGCTCGTTTTCGGTCACCATCGTGTGCCCGACCATCAACATCACGCCCACGAGCCTCGCGAACGGAACCGCGGGCGTCGCCTACCCGGCCGTCAACTTCGCGCAGACCGGCGGAGTCGGCACGATCACGTGGTCGCTGTTGGCCGGACCGCTTCCGAACGGCATGACGCTCACGCCTCTCGGAATTCTCTCGGGCACGCCGACGCAGACGGGCACCTTCAACCTCACCGTGCGGGCGACCGATCAGAACAACTGCACGGGCGATCAGGTCCTCACGCTCACCATCGTGTGCCCGACCATCGACGTCACGCCGGCGAGCCTGTCCAACGGGGTTGCCGGAGTGCCGTACGGCCCGGTGAACTTCGCTCAGACCGGAGGAGTGGGCACGACCACGTGGTCGCTCTTCGCGGGCACGCTGCCCACCGGCATGAGCCTCTCGGGCGCGGGTGTCCTCTCGGGCATGCCGCTCCAGACAGGGACCTTCAACATCACGGTGCGGGCGACCGACCAGAACAACTGCACGGGCGACCGCGCGCTTTCGCTCACGATCGTGTGCCCGACGATCGTCGTCACGCCGCTGAGCCTCGCGAACGGGCTCGAAGGCAGCGCGTACGGCCCCGTCAACTTCGGCCAGACGGGCGGCGTCGGCACCATCGTTTGGAGCTTCACCGGAGGCTCGCTCCCGGGCGGAATCACCTTCTCCGCGGGAGGCGTCCTCTCCGGCACGCCCAATGCCGGCACGGCGGGCTCTTACACCGCGACCTTCACGGCCACCGACCAGAACGGGTGCACGGGCTCGCGGACGCTCACGTTCCGCATCTGCCCGGTCATCTCGCCCACGATCACGCCCACCACACTCCCTGTGGCCATCCCGAACGTGGCGTACGGGCCGTTCACGTTCAACCAGACCGGCAGCGCCGCGACGCCCATCACCTGGAGCCACACCGGCACGCTGCCCCTGGGCTTCACGTTCACCTCGGGCGGCGTCCTCTCCGGCACCACGACCGCCCCCGGCAGCTTCCCCGTGACCTTCATCGCCACGGATGCCAACGGCTGCACGGGCTCGGTCTCGATCACCATCCAGACGTGCCTGCCGATCACCGTGACGAACCCCGTGAACTCCAACGGAACGGCAGCATCGCCCTTCAGTGAGACCTTCACGCAGAGCGGAGCGGCCTCGCCGACGTTCACCCTGAACTCGGGCGCGCTCCCCATAGGCCTCACGCTCGCGCCGAACGGCGTCCTCTCCGGCACGCCGCTCCAGGCGGGCTCGTTCCCCATCACCGTTCTGGTCACGGACTCGAACGGCTGCCCGGGCACGAGCTCGACCTACACGCAGGTCATCGCCTGCCAGACGATCAAAGTTCCCAGCCCGCCGACTACCACCGGCCTCGACAGGGCCGCGTTCAGCCAGACGTTCAACCAGACCGGCGCCATCGGGGGCACGACCTACACGCTGTTCTCCGGAACGCTCCCCGCGGGCCTCACGCTCGCCGCCAACGGCACGCTCTCGGGAACGCCCACGCAGACGGGCTCTTTCCCGATCGTCGTGAGGGTCACGGACTCGAACGGCTGCACGGGCACGGGCTCGACGTACACGCTCGTCATCAGCTGCCAGACGATCACGGTGACCAATCCGGCGACCGCGACGGGCACCATCAACGCCGCGTTCAGCGAGACGTTCACCCAGACGAGCGCCATCGGGGGCGCGACGTTCACGACGGCGAGCACGCTGCCCGCTGGCCTCTCGCTCGCCGCCAACGGCGTCCTCTCGGGCACGCCGACGCAGACGGGCTCCTTCCCGATCGTCGTGACGGTCACCGACGGCAACGGCTGCACGGGCACGAGCTCGACGTACACGCTCGTCATCGGCTGCCAGACGATCACCATCACGAACCCGGCGACCACCACCGGAACCGTGAGCAGCCCCTTCAGCCAGATCTTCACGCAGACGGGCGCCGTCGGCGGCGCGACGTTCACGACGGCGAGCACGCTGCCAACGGGCCTCTCGCTTTCGACGGGCGGCGTCCTCTCGGGCACCCCGACGCAAAACGGCACCTTCCCGATCGTCGTGACGGTCACCGACGGCAACACCTGCACGGGCACGAGCGCGACGTACACGCTCGTCATCGCCTGCCAGACGATCACGGTGACGCCGGCGTCGATCCCGAACGGAGTGGCCGGCGTCGCTTACACGACCCAGAACTTCGGACAGACGGGCGGCCTCGGCACCATCACGTACTCGCTCTTCGCGGGCCCGCTCCCGACCGGCATGACCCTCA
>CAZXSG010000099.1:0-9270 GCA_964643185.1 uncultured Holophagales bacterium | reverse complement strand
GGCCTTCGACCACACGCGAGGCAGCCACAGATAGAGGCCCGAAAGGACGATGAAGAGGAACACGAGGTTGGCGACACCCGTGACGAGGCGAGCGTCGTCTCGCCCCTTGCCTTCGAGCGCGAGCCAGCGGTGGAGTCCTTCGACCGTGCCGAAGAACCCCCGGATCGAGGTCGATCCGTCGCCGAGCAAGTGTCCGTCGTAGGCGTCGAGATACACGGCGCGCCCCTTCGGCTGGCCGACGGCGACGGGCGCGTCCACCGCGCGGCGGAACGTCATCGAGGTGGGCACGGCTTCGGGACGCGCCGAGAGGAGCGCGGGAAGCAGCTTCTCGGGACCGAGCGGCGCTGCATTCGCTCCGGCCGGCGAGGAGCGGAAGTCACGGTCGGCAAACGCGATGATCTGCTTCTCGAACGCGAGGAGGACGCCCGTGAAAGACATCACGAGGATGACGAGCCCCGCGCTGACGCCCGCGACGAGGTGGCACCAGAACAGGGCCTTTCGTACGAGCTTCATGCGTCGGCCCAGCGCCTCAGGAGGTTGTGGTACACGCCGGTCAGCTGCACGGTCGCCGGGTGGTCCGGAGCTTCTGCGAAGGTCCGCTGGATCGCCGCGTCGAGGTCGAAGAGAAGCGTCCGTTCGCCATCGTCGCGAACCATACTCTGGATCCAGAAGAACGCCGCGACGCGCGCGCCACGCGTCACGGGCCTCACGTGATGGAGGCTCGATGCGGGGTACAGAACCATGTGTCCCGCTGGCAGCTTCACGCTGTGGAGGCCGTAGACGTCCTCCACGACGAGCTCGCCGCCGTCGTACTCGGCGGGCTCGGCGAGAAAGAGCGTCGCCGAGAGGTCGGTCCGGATCCGCAGAGGCGTACCGGGCACCTGCCGAATGGCGTTGTCGACGTGCGTGCCGAACGACTGGCCGCCCGAGTAGCGGTTGAAGAGCGGAGGAAAGACGCGGAGCGGCAGCGCGGCCGACAGGAAGAGCAGGTTCCGCTGGAGCGCCGTGAGGATCGTCTCGCCCACGCGGCGCGCCGCGGGGTGGTCCTCGGGAACCTGCTGGTTGTCCTTGGCGCGGGCCGACTGGTGTCCGGCGGTGACCCGCCCGTCGACCCAGTCGGCGGCATCGAGGAGCAGCCGCGCGGTCGCGACCTCCTCGGGAGTCAGCACGGCGGACACGGAGAGCAGCACGTCAGAACCTCACAGCCGCCGAGAGCGACGCCGACCGCGCGGCGCCCGGCACGAAATGCCCGCCGCCCACGCGGTCGATGTATCGCTCGTTCGTGAGGTTGTTCACGTTGAGGCGCAGCGTGAAGAGGTCTCCGAAGCCCCACGACGCCATCGCGTCGAAGAGCCAGTAGTCGGGAGCCGTGCGCGTGCCGGAATTGCCGTTCAGGCGCTGACCGACGAACGAAGCGCCCCCGCCGACCTCGACCTCCCACGGAAGCTGATAGGAGAGCCACACGTTGAGAGAGTGCCTCGGTGTGTTGCCGAGGACGTGCCCGATCTCGGCGCTGGTGTTCGAGGCGTTCACCTCGCTGTCCATGAAGACGTAGCCGGCGAAGATCTGGAGGCCCGGGAGAACGCGCCCCGCCGCGGAGACCTCCGCGCCGGTGACCGTCTGCACACCGTCGAGCACGGTCGGCGCGTCCCCGGGGTTGATGCCCGGGGTGCGGGCATTCGTCTTCTCGGTGCGGAACACGGCCGCGTTCAGCGTGAGGCGCGTCGACATGAGGTCCCACTTCGTGCCGAGCTCCGCCGAGAAGCTCGACTCGGGCTCGAGCGCGACGGTCGCGGCCGACAGGGTCAGCGCCTCAGCGCTCGGGTTGAACGACGTGCCGGCCCCGGCGTAGACGCTGCCGTAGGAAAGCGGCTTGAACACGAAGCCCGCACGCCAGCTCAGCATCGAGTCCGTCCGCTCGAACACAGTAGCCGCGCCCGTCACGGGCGTCGCCCCGTAGGCGACCGAAAAGCGGTCCCAGCGGAAGCCGCCCGTGGCCTCCCATTTCTCCGAGAGCTTCAGCGTGTCGAACGCGTAGAACGCGAGCGAATCGGCCGATCCGTCGTTCACCGCGCCGGTCCTCACGATCGGGCCCACGTACTCCTGATCCGGGTTGGGATCGAAGAGGTCGGCCACGGGAGCGGACGGTCCGGTCCTCAGGTAGTTCTTCGAGGTCTCCCGAGCGATCTCGACGCCGCTGACGATCGAGTGGCCGATCGCGCCCGTCTTCAGGGTGAGCGTGAGGTCCGTCTGGTTCGCGAGGATGCCGTCCGTCATGTCGCGCGACTGGAGCTGCCGCGTGAGATCCGTCGACGTGTTGCTCACGAAGCGGGGCGCGGTGATGACGGAGTCGCGTTCGGTGCGTCCGTAGCGGAGGAGGCTCCGCACCTTCGCGGAATCGTTCAGCTCGTGGTCGAGCTGAACGGACGCAATGCCGGTCTCGGTCTTCTCGTAGTCCCTCGACCTCAGCCCGTAGAAGCTGTCGAAATCCACGGGCGGCGCCTGATCCCGATACGCAGCGAGCGCCGTGTTCGTGTTCGGAACCCAGGGAATGCCGTAGTCGGGCACGTTGTCCTGGCTGAGATACGAATACCCCAAGGTGAGACGGGTGGGCTGGCCGAGGCCGAACGCGAGCGACGGCGCGACGCCCCAGCGGGAACTCTCGACCGCATCGCGGCCCGGGGCGCCCGCGTCCATCCACATCGCGTTGACGCGGACGGCGGCATTCTGGATTCCTGCCGCGCCCAGCGGCTGGTTCACGTCGATCGTCGCGCGCTTGGTGGCCGAGGTGCCGCCCGCCAGAGACACCGTCCGGGCCTGCTCGACCTGCGGCGATTTCGTCGAGAGGTTGACCGAGCCTCCGGTCGAGCCGCGCCCCGCGAACGAGGACGCCGGCCCCTTCACCACCTCGACCTGCTCGAGGTTGAAGGGGTCGCGGGCGTATCCGCCGAAGTCGCGCACGCCGTCGACGAAGATGTCGGTGCGGGCGTTGAATCCGCGGATCGAGAGGTTGTCGCCGTTCGGCACGCCGCCCTCGCCCGCCTGGATGCTGATGCCCGAGACGTTGCGCAGCACGTCGCGCAGAGTCGTCGCGCCCTGCTGCTCGATGACGGCGCGGGGAACCACCGTGATCGTCTGAGGAACGTCGCGCAGGGGCTCCGTGTACTTGGGAGAGGAGAGCGGAAACGCGGGGGCCGTGACGTCCACGGAGGCCACGCTCGAGCGGAGCGAGAGGTTCACGGCCGTCGCGGCCGTGAAGCGGTAGGTCACGCCTGTGCCCGCCAGGATCTGCTCGAGCGCCTGAGGAACTCGATGGAGACCCGAGACGCCCTGAGACGGGATCGTCCGGAGCGCGTCCTCGGTCACGGTGAACTTCAGGCCGCTGACACTCGCGAACGCGTCGAGGACGTCTCCGAGCCGCCCCGGAGGGATGTCGAACCGCGGCACGGGCGCGGACTCGAGAGGCTTCGGGGCGCCGGCGGACGGAGACGGCGCAGGGGCCGGGGGCGCGGCCTCGGAGCGGGCGGCGAGAAGCGCGCTCACGGCTCCGAGCGCACCCAGAGCGCGGGTCGCACGGCGCCGCATCCTGCGCGGGCGTCTGACGGACTTCGAAGGAATCATCCGGATCTGCATCGCGCACTCCCCGGCGGGAGCCGACGAAGGCCCCGCTCAACGGTGAGACTCTGTCTCAACGAGGCTCAGGGTAATGTTGCGACAGCGTCTCAGTCAAGACGAAACGCGCGGCTCGCGGGAGAGGCGTAGCGAAACCCCGGGAATCAGGTGCCGGGAACGACGATGTGGACGCTGCCGGCCGCGGGGCCCACGCTCACGGGCGTCGCGCCCGCGGGGTCCCCGTCGACCTGCACTTCCAGCTCGTAGCCCGCGAGAGAACGGGCCCGGAACTCGCGCACCGGAAACCGCTCGACTCCGCGCACGCCCAGATGCCGCGCCTTGCCGCCCGACAGCAGGTGGTAGAAGGCGAGGAGGTCCTTTCTGCTGCGCGACGTGAACAGCACGAGATCGAGGAGGTCGTCCTCGGGGGAGGCGAACGTCGAGAGGATGGGATCGCCTCCGTACTTTCGCGTGTTCGCCGAGAGCACGAACGTGGCCTCGCGCGTGAAGTCGCGGCCTTCGGCATCGACTCCGTCCACGCGAATCACGGGAAACTCGTACTTGAGCCACTCGAGGGTCGCCGTCCAGCCGATGCCCGCGCGCCCGAACGCGCGCTTGAGCCAGGGCACGATGTTCGTCATGACGCGCCCGTCGAAGCCCACGCCGGTGCCGATGAGCGACGTGCGGCCCGCGGAGGTCCAGGTCGTCAACTTCCGGGTGGCGTCCGAGAGGACGATCTCTTCGGCGCGCTTCATATCGAGGCCGATGCCGTACTCCCGCGCGACGACGTTCGTCGTGCCACCGGGCAGGATCGCGAGTGGCGTCGCCGAGCCCACGGTCGTCGCCCCCAGGGTCGCGGCCCCCACGAGCGCGGCCGCGGCCTCTCCGACGGTTCCGTCACCGCCGCAGACCACCACGACGTCGGGTCCCTCGGCGAGGTACCGGCGCACCAGCTCGGTCGCGTGGCCGGCCCTCTCGGTGGGGAGGTTCACGAGCGACAACCCCCGCGCGTCGAGCCGCTCCATCGTGCGGAGCATCTCGTCCCGGCGATCGCGGTTTCCGGCTTTGGGGTTGTAGACGAGGAGGCCCCGTCCTCTCGGCATCAGGTCTTCTGATTCACGCCCAGGATCGGCACGCGAGCCAGATCAGGCCGTCGCCGGGACGGATGTTGGCGAACAGAAATTTCAGGTCGAACCCTCCGGCAGCGGTCAGCAGCCAGGTTTCGGTGCTGAATCGGTCACCGGCCTTGAAGATGCCGGAGGCGCTGCCCTGCTTGTCCACCCAGGAATCGTCCCCCACGATCGAGTAGTTGCACACCATCTGGCCGCCCCGCAGAACCTGCACGGCGCCCGTCTTCACGCTCTCGATCTTCGCGCTGTCCATGGAGGCGTGGAAGAGCGGCCAGGCCGTCTTCACGAGGAGGGGCGTGCCCTCGCGCGTGTAGAAGTAGATGTTGGTCCCGTTGGGAATCTCGATGAGCTCGTGGACCTTGATCTTGTTGCCGGAGTTGCCCACCGGCTTCGACTGCGCGTAGGACGTCGCGTGCGAGGAAACCACCCAATCCGTCATGGCGCGGAAAATACCATCCCGCGATCTCCCGGCGATCCCCCTATTCGTCGAAGAGCGTCGCGGTCCCGATGCCCTTGGGCGTGAGCCCGAGGTGCCGGTACGACTGAGCCGAGGCGACTCGGCCCTTGGGTGTCCGCAGCAGGAAGCCCGCCTGCAGGAGGAACGGCTCGTAGAGGTCCTCGATCGTGCCCTTGTCCTCGCCCACCGAGTGCGCGAGGGCGGAGAGTCCCACGGGACCTCCCCCGAACCGGTCGATCATGACGGTCAGGATGCGGCGGTCGATCTCGTCGAGGCCGAAGGAGTCCACCTCGAGCTTGTCGAGCGCGTAGTGGGCGCCCTCTTTCGTGATGTGCGACGCGCCGCCCACCTCGGCGTAGTCGCGAACGCGCCGGAGCAGGCGGTTCGCGATGCGCGGCGTGCCGCGGCTCCGGCGCGCGATCTCGGGCGCGGCGTCGGCGTTCACCGGACAGCCGAGGATATCGGCCGACCTCACCACGATCGTGGTGAGCGCGGCGGGGTCGTAGTAGTCGAGCCGGTGCGTGATGCCGAAACGCGACGTGAAGGGCTGGGAAAGGAGCCCCGCGCGCGTCGTCGCGCCGACGAGCGTGAACGGCGGCAGCTTCAGCTCCACCGTGCGCGCGCCGGGGCCCGTGCCGATCACGAGGTCGAGCTTTCCATCCTCGAGCGCCGGGTAGAGGATCTCCTCCACGGTCGCGGGCATGCGGTGGATCTCGTCGATGAAGAGGACGTCTCCGGGCGAGAGCCCGGTGAGGATCGCGGCGAGGTCGCCGGCCTTCTCGAGCGCGGGCCCCGCCGTGACGCGCACCTGAGCCGACATCTCCCGCGCGATGATGTGCGCGAGCGTCGTCTTGCCGAGACCCGGCGGGCCGAAGAGGAGCACGTGGTCGAGCGGTTCGTGGCGCCGCCTCGCGGCCTCGATGAAGACGCCGAGCGTCTCCTTCAGCTTGGGCTGGCCGATGAACTCCGAGAGCGCCCGGGGCCTGAGGGAAAGCTCGGGCCCGGTCTCTTCCACCTGGGCGACACCGGAGAGGAGTCGTTCATCCACGGAGTGACTCTACAGTGCCCGACGGGCTACTTGGGGGCGAGGCGCTTGAGCGCGAACCGGAGGAGATCGTTGAGATCGTTGCCGGCTTCCTTGGCGGCCGCCATCACGGCGGTCTCGGCCTGCGCGGCCTTGTAGCCGAGGTTCAGGAGCGCGAGGATGGCGTCCGACGCGACGGTCGAGAGCGCGAGGGACTCCTTGCCCGTGGCGCCCGCCATGTCGCTCATCTTCTCTTTCAGCTCGACCCCGAGCCGCTCCGCGAGCTTCTTGCCGACTCCCGGGATCGACGAGAGCCGCTTCACGTTCTGCGTGGCGATGGCGGCCACGAGCTCGGGAACGGGCAGACCCGAGAGGATCGTGAGCGCGACCTTGGGGCCGATGCCGCTCACCGACAGGAGCTTCTCGAACACCGTCCGCTCCTGGGCCGTCGCGAAGCCGAAGAGCTGGATCGCGTCCTCGCGGACGATGGTCTTCACGAGGAGCGTCGCCCTCTCCGAGGGCTTCGGGAGCATCGTGAACGTGCCGAGCGGGATCGAGACCTCGAAGCCCACGCCGCCCACGTCGAGGAGGACGCGGTCGGGCCGGGCTTCGAGGAGCGTGCCGCTGAGGCGCCCGATCATGGAAGCTCCTAGGCTCTGCCGCCGAGACGGGCCAGGAGCTCCTTGTTGACGTCGATCTTCATCTCCGCCCGCTTGCGGGCGATGAGCGCCTGGACCAGGCGGCCGGACTTCTGCTGGCGGAGCTGCTCCCGGATGGTTTCCTTCTCCTTGTCGAGGGCGGAGCGGTCCAGCTCGTTGCGCTCGATCACGCGGGCGAGGAGAGCGCCCTTTCCGGGCACCGTGATCGGCCCGACGACGTCGCCGGGCTTGGCCGCGAAAACCGCGGAGAGAAGGGCCGGGGCGGGGCCGAGACTCGGAACCGGGCCTCCCTTTCCGAAGGGCTCGGGGGACTGGACCGTCACGCCGAGATCCCGGGCCACGTCCTCGATGGACTTGCCTTCGGCCATCCGGCTCTTGAGCCGCGCGACCGTGGCGTCATCCTGCTTCTGGCGGACGAGGTCGGACATGACCTTCGACTTGACCTCTTCGAACGCGGGCACTCCCGGCTTCTTCACGTCGACGAGCTTCACGACGGCCTCGCCCCGGCCGAGCGAGACGCTCTCGGGCGAGACCTCCTCGAGAGCCAGCGCGAAGAGCGCCTTGGAGAATGCCGGGTTCGGGCCGATGCCGCTGAAGTCGCCGTTCTCGCCGGCGTAGTCCGTCTCGTTGAAGGTCACGTTGGCGGTGGTGAGGCGGCGGAGCTCGTCGTCCGAGGGCTTCTTGCCGAGCTTGCCGACGCGCTCGAGCAGCTCGCGGGCGAGCCTCTTGGTCTCGTCGCCGGCCTTTTTCTGCTGCAGGTTCGTGCGGATCGACGGGGCGACCTCGAAGAGCGGCTGCACGCGCGGCTCGGAGCGTCCGGTCGTCTGGATGATGTGATAGCCGTACACGGTCTTCACCGGACCGACGATCTCGTCGACGGGCGCCGCGAACGCGGCGTCGGCGAACTCCTTGACCATGTTGCTGCGGGGGAAGGAGCCCAGGTCTCCGCCGTTGGGGCCGGAGCTCGGGTCCTCGGATTCAGCCTTCGCGAGAGCCGCGAAATCGGCTCCGGCCTTGAGCTTCTTGAAGGCGGCATCGGCCTTGGCCTTGGCCTCGGCATCCGAACCGGCCTTCTGTCCGTCGACCTTGTACAGGATGTGGCGGGCCTTGACCTCCTCGTCCTTCCGGAACGAATCGGCGTTGGCCGTGTACTCGGCCTCGACCTCGGCGTCGGTCACCTGGAGCGTCGCGGCGACCTTCTGCCGGTCGACGAGGAGGTACTTCGCCTTGCGCCGCTCGGGCTGGGAGTACGCGGCGGGGTTCTTGTCGAAGAGCGCCTTGGCCTCCGCCTCCGTGGCGACGTCGTCGGTCACGACGGCCGGCAGGAGGGTGTAAGCGATCTTCGCCTTCACGTTCCGGTTGGCGAAGTCGGCCTCGACCTCGTCGTCGCCGACGAACGTGGCCTCGGTGAGCCAGCGGTTCACCTTCTCGAGGAGCATCTGCTCCCGCATGTCGGCTTCGAAGGAGGCCGGCGTGAGGTTCGCGTTCGCGAGCATGCGGCGGTACGTGGCCTCACCCACGAAGGCGCCGTCCTTCATGAACAGGAGACTCCCCTTGGAGTCCTTCATGGTGAGCACGCGGCGGGAGATCTCGGCGTCCGAGACGCTGAGCCGCAGTCGCTCGGCCTCCTGCCGCATGAGCCGCCGGTCGATCATCGTGTTGAGCACCTGCTCGGGGAGGTTCAGCGTCTTGAGGATCTCGGGATTCCACTGCGCCCCGTACATCTGGCGGTACCGGTCTTCCATCTCGCGAACCTCGCGCTGAAGATCCGCCGAGGAGATCGTGAAAGGACCCGCGGTCGCGGCGACCTCGGTCTGCCCCGCGCCCACCTGGGTCGTCCCCATACCCCAGTCGACGAAGACGAAGACCACGAACACGGCGATGACGGCCCAAAGCACCCACTTGAGCTGTTGGAAGTTGTCACGAAACGTTTTGAGCATCGGATCCTCAGGATTCCTCGGATGGTGACGTGGCACGACCTTGCGGCGCGCAGGAACCTTCGACCATAGCGCACACCCGCTGCCTGCGTAAAGCCCCGGGGGGGCTATGCTATAAGACCTGTTTCGGACCGTAAGGTCCTGTGAGAACGGCTCTTATGGCTTTGAAGAGAGACGGCCGCAAGCTCGAGAAGGAACTCGAGGACTACTACGTCTCGGGCGAGACGATCCTGAAGGGGATCTTCGCGTTCGTGGTGGCAGCGCTCCTCGTGGCCGGCGGGGTCTACACGGTCATCAAGATGCGGACCCAGACCCCCGACAAGGTCCAGGCGTTCATCCAGGAGGTCGAGGTCGCCATCGCGGGGGCCCGGCAGACGCACCCCGGCCTCGCCGAGCTCAACCTGGCGGCGGCGCGCCTCACCGAGGCGAAGGCGTTTCTGAAGGCCGGTCA
>CAZXSG010000098.1:0-9296 GCA_964643185.1 uncultured Holophagales bacterium | reverse complement strand
CAGCGTGCGCTGGGGCTGCTCCAGCTTCACGAGCTTCCAGCTCCCCTTGCCGGCCCGGGGCGCCCCGTCCAGATCGGTGCGGGTGACCTTGATGTCGGTGGCGTCCGTCTCGAGCAGGAAGCTCGCGGGCACGGCGACCCGCGCCTCGATCGCGACGAAGCCGAGCCGGAACCCGCGCGAGGCCGAGCGGGTCTCCCCGCCCTCGTCGGTCACGTCGGCCGACACGCTGTAGCGGTACGTCACGCCTTTCTGCGCGTCGGGCTTGCCGCCGCCGAGCTCCTTGGCGCGGGGAGTGAACGCCAGCTCGAAGCTACCGTCTTCCCTGAGGTTCGAGGTACCGGACGCGACGATCTGCGATTTCGTGCTCGGGCCCATGCCGCCCCACCACCACGAGTCCCACCACCACGGGTAGACGGCCTCGCGGCTCACGCGCCACTTCACGGTGCCGTTCGTGACGGGCAGCCCGAAGTAGTAGCGCGCCTCTCCGCGGAGCGTCGCGGGGCGGTTGAGGCGCAGGGCCTCCTTGGGCTCCTTGAGCTCCGTCTCGAACGTCGGACGCTTGTACTCCTCCACCCGGAAGGCCGCGTTGCCGCCCAGCGAGCTCTGGATCTGCCATTGGCCGAGCAGGCGCCCCGTGGGTATGTTCAGCTCACCCGCGGCAGAGCCGAACGCGTTGGTCTGAAGGAGGACCGAGTCGACCTTCTGGTAGTTCGCGTCGAGGAGCGTGATCGTGACGGCCGTGTTCGGGAGCGTCTGGTACTTCGCGTCCTTGGAGCTGCCGCGGTAGCCCACGACCTTGAAGAAGAGCTTCTGCTGCGGCCGGTAGATGCTGCGGTCGGTGTAGACGAGGGAGTTCGTCACCGTGCCGGGAACCGGCTGTCGCCAGAACGCGAGATAGCGCGGATCGAGGGCGAGGTCGTCGCCCTTCCGCGCGAGCACGAAGTGCTGGTTCCTCGTGCGCTCCTCGGCGAACGGAAACGTCAGCAGGCCCTCGGCGTTCGTGGCCTTCTTCGCGACCTCCGAGTGACCCTCCTGCCAGTCGTAGCGCCACAGGGACACGTCGGCCCCGGCCACCGCCTTGCCCGAGCCGCCGGCCACCGTGAAGACCTCGAGGTCGCCGTCGGTCTCCGCGCGCGTGAGGAGCACGAGGTCGCTCGCGAGGAAGAACGTCGCGTTGAGCTGGTTGGGCGACTGCGCGAAGCTCCGGAGCACCGACGCCACGACCACGTAGAAGCCCTTCTTCTCGATCGCGGGCGTCACGAACGTGCGGTGCAGCTTGAAGTCCGGCGTTTTCGGAAGCGCGGTGCGCCACTCGGCGACGGGCTTCGCGTTCTTGAGCAGGTCCTCCAGCTCGTTTCCGTTGGGAGGCGGGTTGTAGTGGCGGGCGGAGGGGAGCCGCTTTTCGGGATCGAACGGGTACGCGCGGAAGAAGATCTCGTCGGGGTTCTTGTGCGTGACCTCGAACGAGCGCTTGCCATTGGCGTCGGTCGACATGGCGGCGAGCTGATACGCGGGAGCCTCGATGGACGCCACGATCGACGTGCACTTCTGCGCGCCCGGTGTGCCGGGGTAGGCCTCGGCGCCCTGTTTCGCGAGCTGGCGGGCCCGCACGAGGTTGCCCTGCGTCACGACGATCTCGGCCAGCTCACCCATGCCCATGGCCCACCAGGAGTCGCCGCGGTACGCGGGGAGCAGCGTCTCGAGGTGCTTGCGAATGCGCTCCAGGTCGTCCTCGTCGGTGAACGAGGCGCGGAGCCTGCGGCTGCGCTCGAGGCGCGCCTCGAGCTGCGCGGCGCTGCCGTCCTTGTGCCAGGCCTCGAGGTCGTCGAGGAGCGCGCCGATCTTCACGAGGGGATGCACGCTCCTATCGGTCAGAACGATCGCGCCACTCCGGGTGGGATCGCCCGCGAGGAGGGCCGCGAGGTCCAGGCGGTAGACCTCGTTCTGCTGCTCGGCCGACCAGCCTTGCGTGTTCGCGAGCAGCTCGACGAAGAGGTACGTCGCGGCATCCCTCAGCGTCCCGCGCACGTTCTCGGGATACGTGTTCGCGTCCATGTACTCGGCGAGCCTTTTCACGGGCTCCTTGCCGAGCGCCTCGCGCTCTTTCCACACCTCGGCGTAGGCCTTCTCGGCCTCGGCCCAGATCTCGTCGCGCGTCCAGGCCTTGAGGTCGACGACGCCCTTCGTGTCGACCTTCTCGCGCTTCCCGATCTCCCACGAGTACGCCTGCTGGTACGTCACCAGCGAGTGGCCGTAGAAGAGCTGTAGCGTCGCGCGGGAGAGGGAGCCCTTGGGCCACGGCTCCTCGCGCAGGAAGCGCACGGCGGTTTCGTAGCCATGGAGCGCGGTGCGGAGCTGCACCTCGCGGATGAGCGCCTTCGTCCACTCGGGCTCGTTCTCGGCCTGGCGGGCCTGGAGGCGGAGACGGGAGACCTCTTTCGAGGCCTCCTCCATCTTTTGCTCCTCGATGAGCTTGTCGACGGCCTTCCAGGACGGTGGTTTCATCTCTCCTCCGGTTCGCGCCGCGGGCGTGGGCTTCGGCTTCGGCCGCACTCCCTGCTGGTTTTGCGCCCAGACGGACGTGAGCCCGAAGGCCCCCAGCGTGGCCACGAGGGAGGCGGCGAGGACGACGGCGGTCTTCCGGGAGGTCTTGTCGTGTGCCATACCCCAGTCTAGATCGGGGCAGGAGCCGGGAAGTTCCCGCTTCTACGAGAGGCGGAAGGCCGCCACGGCGAGGAGACGGCCCTTCGATGGCACGCGCGCGGCGAGGGCCCGGCAGAGCGACGGCCAGTCGCGCGCGAGGGCGGGCTTGCCGCGGAGGCCCTCGCGGAACTCCGCCTTCTGCAGTCCGCGCAGCTCGTCCCGCCGCGAGAGGAGGAGCTCGGCCCACTCGGGCTTCGCCACGCCGCGCAGCGAGATCGCTTCGGCGGTGAAGGCCTCCTCGTTGCGGAAGACGAAGAGCAGCCCCTCCCCCGCCGTGCCCGACTTCTCGAGCTTCACGAGCGCCGTACGGCCTCGCGGCCCGTCCTCGAGCTCCTGGAAGAGCCCTTCCACGAGCGCGTGTCCCGACGCGAAGAAGTCGATGTCTTCTTTGAACACGGCCTCCTCACGCGCGAACGTGCCGAGGAAACGGGTGCCGAAGGGAATTCCGGGAACGTGCTCCACGATGGCGTCGGAGCCGAACTCCACGTACCAGGTGCTGCGGCCCGTGCGGCGCGCCGTCTCGAAGCCGAACAGGTCGGCCGCCGCGAGCGTGAATTTCTCGATCGCCGCGTCGAGGCCCTTCGGAATCCTCTCCAGGATCCCGGCCTCGTGCTCCTTGCGGTAGCCCTGCGCGTGGAGGTGGTGGTAAGCCGCGCTCTGCCGGAGCTTCGCGGCCTCGCGCACCTTGTCGACCAGCTCGTCGACGGGCAGGTCTCTACCGAGATCGGCGAAGCGGCGCGCTTTGTCCAGCACCTGCGCGACCTCGGCGAGAGAGCGTTCGAGCCCGCCGAGCGGCTCGCGGAAGAGGCCCATGCGCTCGTACAGCGCGACGAGCTGCGCGCCGAACCCCGAGGGCGGACGGAAGTACACGATCTCGACGGGCATCTTGCGGCTGATGCGGTCCAGCCGCCCGATGCGCTGCTCGACGGCGGCGGGGTCCGACGGCAGGTCGAACAGCACGAGCCGGCGACAGAACTCGAAGTTACGGCCTTCACCGCCGGCCTCGGTCGAAACGAGGAACGAGGGGCCCTCGGGCCGGCGGAACTCGGCCACTTCCAGGTCACGCCTCTCGGGAGTCAGCTCCTCGTGGAAGATCGCCACGCGCTTCTGCGTGGCCGTCTCGAGGCGTGCCTTGAGCGCGGTGAGCGTCGTGAGGTCGTGGCAGAAGATGAGCGTCTTGCCCTCTTCGGCTCCGCCCTTGGCGAACACGGGCGCGCGGTCCACGAGCCACTCGAGGCGCGCGTCGTCGCGGTCCTTCTCCTCGTCGCCCGTGAGGCCCAGCTCCACGTGGGGGATGTCCAGCTCGATCGGAATGGGAACGCGCGGCGGCAGCCCTCCGATGTCCACCCGGCGCGTCGCGCTCGTGCAGGGCGGCAGCGGCTTGCCCTTCTCGAGCGCCTTGAGGAAGGCCTCCTCGCTCTTGTACGCGTCCGGCCTCACGAGCTCGAGGAGTCGAAAGAACCCGTGTGTGTCGGCCTCGAGCGGAATGGCGGTGAGGAGGAGCAGGTGCTCGGCGTTCAAGGCCATCGGAGCGATCGCCCGGTAGGCGTCGTTTCCGGCGTCGCCCCGGGCGCGCTCGAGGCGGTGGGCTTCGTCCACCACGAGGAGGTCGATGCCCGACTCCAGCGCCTGCGCCGGGAGCCGCGGATCGGCCACGAGGTCTTCGATCGCGATCACGACGCAGTCGTGCGCCTCGAAGACGTTGAAGTCCTCGCCGTGTTCCTTGGCGACGTCCTCGCGGCGGCTCTTGTCGAGGAGCACGAACGTCTGGTGGAACTTGCGATAGAGCTCGCCGAGCCACTGCACCGTGAGCGTCGACGGCGCGACGACGACCACGCGGTAGGCGCGCTCCGTGCGCACGAGGCGCGACAGGATGAGGCACGCCTCGATCGTCTTGCCGAGGCCCACCTCATCGGCGAGGAGCCAGCGAACGGGATCCTCGAGCGTGGCGCGCTCGGCCACGTGGAGCTGGTGGGGGAAGAGCTCGATGCGGCCGCCCAGGAACGAACCGAGGCCGCGCGCCTCGCGGATCTCCTTCAGGAAGAGGCCGTCCACGCGGTTCCGGAACGCGGCCGCCCGGTCCAGCTCGAAGTGCGCGAGCTTCTCGAGCGGGTCGTCGGGCAGCTCGAGCGGCCAGAGGTCACGGTCATCGGCCACGCGGCCGTCCTGGAGGAGGTACGTCGCTTCCGACGCGCGCTCCTTGACGACGACTTCCTCGCCCGTCGTCTCGAGGAGCGCCTTCTGCCCTTCGATGAAGACCACAGGCACGAGGGCGGTGTCGTCGGAGACGTACGTGAGCTTCGCGCCGGTCTTCGGGAACTCGACGACGATGCGCCGGCCCTCGACCGCGACGACGCGACCCGGCCCGAGATCGGGGTTGAATTTGTGGACGAGCTTGTCGCGGAGGCGCCTGGCCAGAAGGGTCGACATGGGGCGCGGATGGTGCACGCCTCGCGGCAGACGCGCAAGAGCCCGATCTGCCCTCGTTCAGCCGGCGGTCGGGAGGTGAATCCGGAACGTGGCTCCGCTGCCGGGTGCAGAGCTCACGAAGAGTGCGCCGCGATGCGCCCGGACGATCTCGAGCACGGCGGTCAAACCGAGTCCCCGCGCTCCGGGCCGCGAGGAGAACCCCGGCTCGAAAATGCGGTGATACGCGTCCTCCACGAGCCCCGAGCCGGTGTCCGTCACCTCGAGGACCGCGTCGTGGCGTCGCGGTACCGCCGGCGCCACGATCCAGACACCGCGGCGCCGCAGGACGCCGCCCTCATGGCCGCCCTCACGGCCGCTGTCGTCGCCGGAGGACTCCTCCGGGCGCGTTGCGATCGTGATCACCCCGGGACCCTCCGGGAGCGCCTCGACGGCATTCGTCACGAGGTTCAGAACGATCTGCTGCACCTGCCCGACGTCCGCCAGCACCGCGGGCAGCGCCCGCTCGAGCTGGAGGCGAAGCTCGATGCGGGGCGGGGCGACCGTACGGAGGAGCTGAGAGACCCCGTCGACGACCCGGGAGAGGTCGATCGCCTTGAGGGCGGGGCGCGTTCGAACCGCGTAGTCGCGGAGTTGCCGAACGAGGATGGCGGCCCGCTGGGCCGTGCGTTCGACGGCGGCAACGCTGCCCTGCGCAGGATCCGACGGGGACAGGTCGGTCAATGCGAGGCTCGCGTTGCCGAGGATGCCGGTGAGGAGGTTGTTGAGGTCGTGCGAGATGCCGCCCGCGAGCCGGCCGAGCCCTTCGAGCCGCTGCGGCTCCGGACTCGAGGCCCGCACCGTGAGCACGAACGCCTGAACCGCGGGATCTTCGCGAAGGTTCACGAGCGTCAGCCCGAAGAGCCCGTATCGGCCCTCACGGGTTCCGAGCCTGAGGGCGAGCCGCACGCGGGCGCCGGGAGCGAGAAGGCGCTGTTCCTGCCGAAACGACGCGCGATCCTCCTCGTGCAGGGAGTCGAGGAAGCTCGAGCCCACGGGGATGTCCGCAAAACCGCTGGCGGTGCCCCCTGCGAAGAGGACGACCCCTTCGCCCTCCCCATCGAGGAGTATCAGCAGGCCGTCGACGTTGGCGAGGAGCGCCCCGAGACCAGGATTGCCGCCGATCCCCGGACCGCTCACGACCGGTCGGTGCGGACGGCGGTGATCGCCGGAAACTCTCCCGACGACGGCGACCTTCTGGGGGCGGGCTTGCGGCGCACGACGACGATCGTCTGGTCGTCTTCTGCAGTCCGGCCGGCGGTGTAGGCCCGAACGCCAGACATCACGAGCTCGGCGATCTCCCGCGCGGGCCGCTTGCGGACCTCGGCCACGAGCTTCCTCAGCCGGGCGATGCCGAATTCGCGGCCCCGCCCGTCGTGCGCTTCGATGATCCCGTCCGAGTACATGACGAGGATGTCGCCGGGCTCCATCTTCGCGGCACGGCGGGCATACGTCGCGTCCGGAGAGGGCCCGAGCACCATGCCCGACGATGGGAGCTCCTGGAAGGCGCCGCCTCCCCCGAGAAGGAACGGCGAGGGATGCCCGGCGTTCACGTAAACGATCTCTCCGTTCGTCTCGAACTCGGCGTAGAAAAGTGAGACGAACTTCGTCGTGAGGCGCGACTTGTTGAGGATCCGGTTGAGACGCTCGATGGTGCGGGCGATCTTGAAGTCGCGCCCGATGCCCATGCGCAGGCCGACGTAGACGTCGCGTACGAGGAGCGCGGCGAGAAGGCCGTGGCCCGAGGCGTCCGCCACGGCACAGCCGAACGTCCCTTCCCCGAGCGGGATGTAGTCGAAAAAATCTCCGCCGACGTCTTCCGCCGGCGAGGAGATGCCCCAGAACTCGTAGTCGCCGATGTCCTGCATCGAGCGCGGCAGGATCGACTGCTGGATGCGCCTCGCCTCGTTGAGGAGGCCCTCGAGCTTCTCGGTGCGGACCTTGGAGTCCACGACGGTCCTGATGATCCCGAGGGCCATGAGGAGGTCCTCGGCCTTGACGCGTGGGTTCACGTCGAAAGAGATGAGGTACTTGCCCTCGCCGAAGGAGATCGCGGCGAACCGGTTGACCCCCAGCTTGCGTTCGAGGTCCTGATCCACCGAGGGATCCTGGATGTCGGTAAGGACGAGACCGTCCTCCTCGGCCCTCTGGAGGGGCGCGTAGGTCGAAGCCACGGTCATGCCGGAGGGCGCCTTCTTGGACCGCCCGAATCCCCGCTCGAGCACGTACTGCCCCTCGCGGTTCACCCAGAGGCGCCCGCCCGAGATTCCGAGCTCGCGCTGGAAGTTGCTCACGACGGCCTCGCCGACGCTCACGATCGTGGACGCGATGTCGTCGGTCGCGTCAATGGCGCCGAGAGTCTTCTCGACGTTCTTGAGGAGGGCGCGGTAATCCATTCGAGGTTCGCGGTCCGTCAGCCGAATCGCGCGAGCTCGTTCACGAACCGATCCTGCCAGACGTGGCCGCGCCCTTCGGGGCAGCCGCCGTTGATGAGGATCACGAACGCGTACTTCTGACCGCTCACTGCCGTGACGTAGCCGGTGAGCGTCACCACTCCCGCGATGTTGCCCGTCTTGCCGAACACCTTCCCACGCACGTGCTCACCGAGAAAGCGGTGCCGCAGCGTTCCCGCCATGTCGCCCGAGATGGCGAGCGTCGGCTCGAAGGCCGGGAAGTCGTCCCAGCGGGTCGCCAACGCGTTCAGGAAGTCGAGATAGGCGTTCGCGCTCGAGCGGTTGTTCCGTGAGCGGCCCGAACCGTCGGCGAGCTCGAAGCGGGCCGCATCGAGACCGAGGGACGTGAGGAATGCCGAGACCTCGCGCCGGCCGTTGTCCCAGGTTCCTTTTCCTTCTTTCTCGGCTCCGAGCGTCTTGAGGATCTGCTCGGAGTAGAAAGACTGGGACCGCTTGTTCGCCACCGCGAGGACGGGCGAAATGGGCGTTTCGTGCGTGGGGAGGAGGACGCGCTTCGCGGCCTCTTCGGGCCGCGCCGGCTGGAAGGTGACCGAGGGCGGAGCGAGCACCTCGATGCCGGCCTCGTTCAAAACCTGCGTCAGCGCCGCTCCCATGTAGAGCGGCGGATTCGGTACGGTGACGTCGCCGAACCACGTGCGGTTGCGGCCCACGAGACCTGCGGCGACGATGGTGCTGCTCCCGGCCTGCCGCCTCACGCCCACATTCGCGCCCCGCCCCGAGATCGTCGTGACGCGGCCAGAGAGCGCGAGGGCATGGGGCCCGGCAGGATGAAAGCCGAGGAAGGCGGGCGCGCCGGGACGAGAGCTGCCCGTCGCCCTCACGAGGACCACGTTGTCGTTGTAGGAGAGGGCCGAGACGGGGGCCTGCCACCAGTACTGAGCCTGCTCGTCGGGCCAATCCGGGTGGGTCCGCTGATCGTCGAAGAACGAGGCGTCGAGCAGCAGCCCGCCCGCGATGCGGCGGATTCCCCGCGCGGCCAGCGACTCGGCGACGGGCCGGAACACGGCGAGCGGGTCGTTTCCGTAGAGCCGCCCGGAAAGGGCCGGATCGCCACCGCCCATCACGACAAGGCGCCCCTGGAGCGTTCCATTCGCGTCGATCTCGCCCTCGCGAAGGAATCGCGTCTTGAACCGGTAGTCGGCCCCGAGCCGATCCAGGGCCGCCGCGGTGGTGAAGACCTTCGTCGTCGACGCGAGGATGAGCGGCCGGTCTCCGTTGTACGACAGCACGGGCTCGCTGCTCCCGACGCGAGCGACCGCGACCGCGAACTCGGTGCGCGGAAGAATCGGCGGCTTCCTCACCACGGTCATGAGCCGGTCGAGGAGCGTGACCTCTTTAGCGACCGTTCGTACCGGCGGGGCGGCCGCGCCCGTGAGACGGGCGGCCGGCCGCGAGGCCCGGCGCTTCGGGGGCGCCGAGAGGAGCGTCGTCGACGGGACGCACAGGAGGAGGGCGAAGCCGGCCGCGGAGACACGCCGGAATCGAACGGGGAATGTCTTCACCATGCGCATTGTAAGCGGCGGCGCGCGGCCCGAACCTACAATTCGGCTGCCGTGGCGGTGCGCATCGACCTCGTGAAGAGGACCGTGGCCATCTCCCCCGCCGCATTGCTCGGCGGGTCGTTTCGTCGTATCGGTCTCGACCGGGCCGGCG